>DLXG01000092.1 GCA_003448875.1 Anaerolineaceae bacterium | reverse complement strand
TATTGGATAGACTTCATCCAACGGTATTTCAATCCTACCATCCCCCGTACATAATTCCATGATTTGGTATTTGCTTGGAGGGATGTCAATTCGCTTTAACTTTTCAGAACAAATTTTTGTTTTTACTAATTTCTCTAATCCTTCCCAGCCAATACCCCAGCCACAAAAAAGCCCAAAGACAATTCCAATGCTATCGGCACGACGATCATTGCCGTCCAGGAACATTTTCTTCATTTTGTATACCGCTAAGGTTTTACACGGAGTCCCCACTACCCCGATTTTCCTGTACTTTCCTTCCCGCAAAGCCTCATTCAAAACAGCCAAAGTAGGCGGGATCTGAAAGCTGCTCCCCGAACATTGGCGAACATCTCCCGGTCGAAAAACTAACATGCCAGTGGGGCTTAAACCGCCCCCTGAATGAGTCATTACCGCAGCGTCGAGAAAGCCTTCTTTCATCGCCAATTCCACCAGAGCCGTTACAGTTCCCCCGTGTTGACTATTGGCGCGGATATCTTTATCTGCTGCCCGGGTAATATAAAGTCCACGAAATGGACCAATTTCTTGAACAATATCGTTCCTGTCGAAAAACTCTAAACGAAGTTTCTCCATGTCTGTCAGAGTCCGGGGACAGAAAGCATAACACTGTCCGCTTTCTCTGCTACAAGAAAAAAATTTATAGGTTCGTCCTCGATTAGATAACCAGTAGGGACATAAGCCTTGACATGCCCCACAATTAGTGCATAGGCCGGTTTCGATAACCTCTGCCGTTAATTCTTGAGGACCCCCTCCAACCATTTCGATCAACCCCTTCAGGTATTTAAGCAGAAACTCGGTTGCTGAATTAAATTCGACCCTGATTTTTACTGCCGGCTCATCCTTTTATGATCCCGTCATTTCTCTTTTAAGTTCTTTCAAAAGAGAAACCACCCCACCTCTGGCAAGAACAGTTTTCATTTCCTCGGAAAGCAAATCTGCCTGGTAACATTTACCAGTTGCCAGGTTGGTGAGAACAGCAGTTCCTATATCTACCTCAATGGGATCTCCATCCTCAAAATGTTCGGTAACTCCCTTGCAAATTAGAATTGGTAAACCAATAGCCAGGCAGTTTCTGAAAAATATTCGCCCAAAAGATTCGGCCACCACGCACCCTACCCCTAATGCCTTGAGCACTTCTGCCGCCGTTTCCCGGCTGGAGCCGCAACCAAAATTCTTCCCCGCCAAAACAACGTCACCTTTTTTTACTTCCGAAGGAAACTTTGGGTTGACCGCCTCTAATGCATGCACTTTCATTTCATTCACTGGCAGATCTATATAAGCTGCTGGAGAAATTACATCGGTATCAATATTGTCCTGAAACTTCCAAACCCTTCCCTTTACCTTCATTTCCATTCTGCTTTCCCCCTATTTTATTACGGTTCTTGGGTCTGTAATTTTGCCTGTGAGCGCAGAAGCAGCGACGACAGCAGGAGAACTTAAATAAACCTCGGCTTTAGCACTTCCCATTCTGCCTTTAAAGTTTCTGTTGATCGAGGCAATACATCTCTCCCCATCCGCCAAAAGTCCCATATGGGCGCCGAAACAAGGTCCACAACTTGGATTCAAGATCACTCCTCCCACCTCAATAAAAGTCTCCAGGATTCCTTCCTTCAAGGCAGCAAGGTAAACCTCCCGGGACGCGGGAACCACCAGCAACCTGACGTTGGGGTGGACAACCTTGCCTTTTAATATTTCTGCAGCAATCCTTAAATCTTCCAGACGGCCATTAGTGCAAGAACCGATTAGAGCTTGATCAATTGCTATGTTGCCCACTTCCTTTACAGGTTTCACGTTGTCCACTGAAAAAGGTAAAGCTACCTGGGGCTCTATTTCCGAAACATTTATTTCAAACACGGCTTCAAATTTAGCATCGGGATCAGATGAAACTGGTTCGAACTCTTTCTTGACCCGCGCCTGGAGAAATTCCATTGCTTCTGGACCTACTTCGAAGAAGCCAAACTTTGCCCCCAACTCTACAGACATGTTACTCATGGTCATCTTGCTGGCAAGAGACATTTGCTCCGTTACCGGCCCAACAAATTCAATCGATTTGTATTGAGCAACCTCCGACGTATATTTCCCTGCCAAATAAAGGATTATATCTTTAGATGTTACCATCTCGCCAAGGCTCCCTTTCAGAACAAACCGGATTGTCTCTGGAACCTTGAACCATAACTTTCCCGTAGCCAAAACATAGGCCATTTCAGAAATACCAATGCCAGTACCCGCAGCGCCCAATGCTCCGTAAGTCGTTGTGTGTGAATCCGTGCCCACAATTAAGTTTCCCGGTATTACATACCCCTTTTCCATAAAAACCTGATGGCAAATGCCCGCCTTGATATCAAAAGACTTAATTCCAAACTTTCTTACTACCTGTCGAATAATTCTGTGCATCTGCGCAGCTCTTTCAGTAGGTGCAGGAACCCAGTGATCCAACAAATTCACCACCCTACCGGGGTTCCAAACTTTCTCAATCCCAGCCTCTTTAAGAATTTTATAGGTCATTCCCAGACCTTCATGCGTTATGGCCAGATCAACTTCCGCCGTCACAAACTGACCCGGAT
>DLXG01000177.1 GCA_003448875.1 Anaerolineaceae bacterium | reverse complement strand
CCGCCCTAAGCAAACCCATCACTTCCAGCATTTCTTGATTGGAGGCAAACTTGAAGTCCTCCACCCCCAGTTCCTGCATTTTTGCCTGTTCGGCAGTTTCCAGCAATTTGAGCGCATCTTTGGTAACCACCGGATGCGGCAAACGCTCCAAAGCCTTCTGCACCTTTTCCAAAACATCCGGCGCGGCCGGCGGCAGGTTGGCTACATACTGCAAGACCGCCCGCGCACCGTTGACCCCGTCTTTACGCGCCACCCCCACCAAGCCGCTGGAAGCCTTGCGCGACCAGCCCGCTACAAAAACGCCCTCAATCGGCTGGTCTTTTTCGCTGTCATAAGCCTCATAGGACTCACCTTCAATCGGAAAGCGCGGGTTGGGGTTTTTGTCGAAGGCAAAGTTATGCACCGGCAAGCCCAAATTTTCATCCACCCGGTCACCAATTGCAAAGATGACCGTATCCACATCAAATACCTGAAATTTTCCAAGACCGCGCGCTTTGACTTCGCCATCTTCCAGCACCAGCCGGTTGTCCTCAACCTCCAAACCGCCCACCCGTCCGCTGCCGTCATCCAGAATGCGGCGCGGGGATGAGAGAAAGCGGATCCAGAACAGCGTATGACTCTGCATCCACACCCCGCGCGCGGCTGCCGAGTGGATGAACTCTTTGGCAACTTCCGGGTGCTGCCCGAGGGCGCGCATTTCTCTGGCAACCCGCTCAATTTCGCGGTCAAAGGCAGCCAGATCGAGGTTGGCCACCACCGCTTCCAGTTCTTTGCGGTCGAACTTGATCTCGGCCGGGCCGCGCCGGGCAAAGGCGACTACTTCATCCACCTTGCGCACCGAAATCAAGTAGCGGGCGATGTCCATCATCACATTTCCCACCCCAATAATCGCAACCCGCTTGCCGATTTCCAGATCCTGCTGGCTGAAAGGCGGCAGTTTGTTGTAATGATAAACCACGTCCTTGGCGTGGTAGACACCCCGCAAATGCTCGCCCGGCAATCCCAGCCACTTGGTTCCCTGCGCCCCGGCTGCCACAAGAATAGCCTGAAATCCCATCTGGCGCAGATCATCCAGCGTCAAGTCACCCTGCTGACCGATGACCACGTTGCCGTAATACTCGATATTCGGCAATTCCAGAATTTGCCGGAATTGGGCGCGCAGGCCGGTCTTCATTTTTATCTTATCCGGGTAGATCCCGTATTCTGCCAGCCCACCGGGCTTAATATCCCGGTTGAATAACACAACCTGAACTCCCTGACTGGCCAGCTCTCGAGCGGCAAACAATCCCGCCGGTCCTGCACCCACAATTGCCACAATGTGGCGGTCGGTTTGATCCATGAGTCATACCCCGGTGGAGGAAAATGTCGAGCCGAATTAATTATACCCCGTTTTATCCGCTTCTTTTTCCGGCCTATGCTATATTGGTATACAAGGTAAAGCAATGGAAACAGCAAATCCCAATCCTCCTCAAAACCCACCCCCGCGGCGGGCATGGCTGCGCCCGAATCAATTGCTGCCTTCCTTTTGGACAATAACCGGCATCCTCTCCTTGATTGTAAATGCCGTTTTGATCGCAGTATTGCTCGGCCTTGGCAGCCAGTTATTTGCTCTCAAGCGCGTTCTTTCCGATCAATTGATCGAAGGGCTGTATCAAAATTTTGTGCGGATGGATGAAGCCCACATCCGCACCGTCATACCGGTACGGGATCAAAAAGTCCGCGCCAATTTCACCCTCCACATCAAAACCCCCACCACCGTCACTCTTGCCGAGGACACGCTGCTTCCCAACGCGCAGGTGCTGCGCCTGAATACCGGCGGGCTGACCATCTACAACGCCCCCGCTGATATCGTCCTCAAAGCCGGCACTGACCTGCCCATCTTTCTGGATCTGGAAGTGCCGGTAGATCAGGAAATCCCCGTCAATCTGGATGTGAACGTGGATATTCCCCTGCGGGAAACGGATTTGCACGCACCCTTTACCGGATTACAAGAGGTTGTGCTGCCGTACCGTGAGCTCTTAAATCAAACCCCCGATTCGTGGTCCGAAGCGTTGTGCGGCCAACCGCCGCTGCCGCTTTGCCTGTGGTTATTTGGAGAATAGTCGAGCGACCCCGCCCATGGCTGATGACATCTTGCGCGCACAACTCCCCAACGGTCTAACCGTACAATTGAAAGAAATTCATACCGCCCCATTAATCAGCCACTGGGTTTGGTATCGGGTCGGCTCGCGTTACGAACAAACCGGCAAACGGGGTATTTCCCACTGGGTAGAACACATGCAATTCAAAGGCACACCCCGTTTTCCGCCCGGCACACCGGATAAGGCGATTGCCCGCACCGGCGGCAGCTGGAACGCCTTTACTCACATGGATTGGACAACTTACTTCGAAACCCTGCCAGCCGATCATCTGACCCTTGCGCTGGAAATCGAATCCGACCGGATGATCAATAGTTTGTTTGACCCCAAAGAAGTGGAAGCAGAACGGACGGTCATACTTTCCGAACTGGCCGGCAACCTGAACGAACCGCTCTTCCTGCTCAGCGATGCGGTACAGAAAGCGTCCTTTGAACAACACCCCTACCGCAATGAAGTGATCGGCACTCCCGAAGATTTGCAAACCATTCAGCGGGATGACCTGTTCGATCATTACCGGCGTTACTACCACCCGGCCAATGCGCTGGTGACCATTGCCGGTGATTTCGATGCCGGGCAGGTTCTGCGCCAGATCGAAGACTGGTACGGTTCACTACCACCCGGTCAGCCGGCCGAAAACCCCACCTCCCCTGAACCCCCTGTGCCGGAAGAGCGACATCTGGCCGTCAGCGGCCCCGGCGAAACGGTCTACATGCAGATTGCCTACCGCTCCCCTGCCGCCGCCGACCCCGACTTTTTTGCCCTGACGGTGGTGGATTCCCTGCTGGCCGGCCCTACCAGCCTGAATATGTTTGGCGGCGGCGGCATTTCCAACAAAACCAGCCGCCTGTACCATGCCCTGGTCGAAAAAGAACTGGCGGTGGGGGTTTCGGGCGGGATGCAGGCTACCTGCGACCCCTTCCTGTACGACCTGACCATCACGCTGCGCCCCGACCGCCAGCCGGATGAAGTTCTTGCCGTGGTAGATGATGAAATTAAACGCCTGCAGGATACCCTCGTCAGCGAACAGGAAATCCAGCGCGCCATCAAGCAGGCCCGCGCCATGTTCGCCTACGGCAGCGAAAACATCACCAATCAAGCCTTCTGGCTGGGTTTTGCCGAGATGTTCGCAGAATACCAGTGGTTCAGCCGCTACCTTGAACGTCTCGCCCAGATAACCCCGGCGGATGTTCTTCGGGCCGCTCAGCGCTGGTTACCCTCCGGTCAGCGGGTTGTGGGTGTTTTCTACCCCCTCAATGGAGCCCAGCCTTGATCAACTGGCGCCTCTCCCATTCCCTTCACGCCCTGCCGGGAGCCGATGACATCCAGCGGATTGAACTGGCTAATGGCATCACTTTACTGATGCGCTGCAATCCTTTCAGCCCGTCGGTGGTTATGAGCGGCTATTTCCCGGCCGGCAGTCAGTATGATCCGCCTGAAAAGCTGGGGCTGGCCTACCTGACCGCACTGGCATTGATGCGCGGAACGCAACGCCGTACATTTCAACAGATTTTTGACACGCTGGAAACCGCCGGAGCCAGTTTAGGCTTTGCCGGCAGCGTGCACACCGTCAGTTTTGGCGGCCGCTGTCTGGTGGAAGACCTGCCCATGCTGCTCGAACTTCTCGGCGAGGTGCTCACCCAGCCGGCCTTTCCGCCCGATCAGGTTGAACGCCTGCGCGTCCAGCACCTGACCAGTCTGGCAATCCGCGCTCAGGATACGGCTGAAATGGCCTCTCTGGTGTTCGACGAAACTCTCTTCGACAACCACCCCTACGGAAAACCAGAGGACGGCTATCCGCATACCATACAAAACATTCGGCACGAGGATATGCTGGATTTTCATCACAGGTATTATTCCCCCGCCGGCATGGTTTTAGCAGTTGTGGGCGGCATTGAACCCGCTCAGGTGGCCGATTGGGTCAATCACCACCTTGGCGGCTGGCAAAACCAAACCAACCTGCCTGAGGTTGACTTTCCCAGCCTGAAACCGCCCAAAGAGGACATCCGCCGGCATGTTTCCATTGACGGTAAAAGTCAATGCGATCTGGTAGTCGGCACTTTTGGCCCGCGCCGGGCCGACCCGGACTTTTTCCCGGCCATCGTTGGCAACAACATTCTCGGTCAACTGGGCATGATGGGCCGCATTGGCGAAATCATCCGTGAGCAGTATGGGCTGGCCTATTACGCGGCAGCCAATCTGGTAGCCTCAACCGCCGCCGGATCGTGGGAGGTCTCGGCGGGGGTAGACCCTCAAAACCTGCAACGGGCGATTGACCTGATCCGCAACGAAATTGCTTACTTTACCAGTGAGCCGGTGGCAGAGGAAGAACTGGCCGACAGTAAAGCCAATTTGATCGGCCGCCTGCCGCTGGCACTGGAATCCAACGCCGGCGTTGCCGGCGCCCTGCTCAACATTGAGCGGTACGGCCTTGGGCTGGATTACTACCGCCGTTATCCTTCCATTATTGAAAATGTCAGCCGTGAGGATGTGCTGGAAACCGCCCGGCGTTACCTCAACAGCGGCGGGATGGTGATCGTCAGCGCCGGACCGGATGGGGGCAATGCAGCATGATTCTGCGAACCGGCGTGGATCTGGTTGAAATTGAGCGATTAGACTCGGTCAAACCTTCCATCCGTGAACGGTTCTTGAAAAGAGTCTTCACCCCGGCAGAACTGGCCGAATCGGGTAATCAAACCGAGTACCTCGGCGGCCGCTTCGCCGTTAAAGAAGCCGTATCTAAAGCGCTTGGCACCGGCATCGGTTTCGTCCGCTGGCAGGATATTGAATGTCTGGACGGTCAACGCGGTGAACCCGTCCTTTACTTACATGGAAATGCTGCTAAAATTGCTAAGTACCTCGGCTTAGAGCAGTGGTCGGTCAGCATCAGTCACACCCGCACCCATGCCGTTGCCATTGCTGTGGCTTTGGGGAGCAGCCCTGAACGTCCTTTTCCCGAACGGGAGCAGGAAACCGATGCCGGTTTGGAATGAATATCCTTGCCGTTAGTGATATTGAACTGGGATTTATTTACAACGTTCAGATCGGACAGCGTTTCAAGAACGTTGATTTTGTCATCAGTTGCGGCGACCTGCCGTATTATTATCTGGAATTCATCATCAGCGTATTGGACCGGCCGCTCTATTATGTGCGCGGCAACCACGCCAGCAAAGTAGAAATCACCACCGGCGGTGAACGGCATTCTCCGTGGGGCGCGATTGACCTGCACCGCCGGGCTGTGCGGACTTCGGATGGTGTTTTGCTGGCAGGCATCGAGGGCAGCCTGCGCTACAATTACGGCCCTCATCAGTACACTCAAGCCGAAATGTGGTGGATGGTACTGGGGCTTAGCCCGGCCCTGATGTTGAATAAACTCCGTTTTGGGCGCTATCTGGATATCTTCGTAACTCATGCCCCGCCGTGGGGTATTCATGATATGGACGACCTGCCCCACCGCGGGATAAAGGCATTCAACTGGCTGATCAAAGTATTTCAGCCGACCTATCATCTGCACGGTCACATTCATGTGTACCGCAATGACACGAAAGTAGAAACCAGAGTTGGAAACACAACCGTAATCAACTGTTACGGCTACCGCGAAATTCAATTCAATCATCAAGAAGTCAACCGGCCCCTGCCCGATATGCGAACCAGTTTGGGGCGGAGGATTAAATATGAGTGATTCGATCCATTCTTCCTTTTTTGAAAAAGTTGCCCGCGAAGACTTTGAACAAGCCCTTCGCAAAGGTTTTTGGCGTTCGGTTTTGGGCTGGTTCAACAAATCCAGCAATCAATTACTGGCTTTCGATGAAGTCCGAAAATATCTACCGGTGCGCGGCCAGTATGATGTTGGTGTGCGCCAGATCCCAATTGATAAGATCGTTGGTAGCGTCGGCCGCTATAACGATTTTGACCGGGCATTTTTACCCCGGCATCGCCACATCCGGTCTCGCTGGGTGAGCATTGATCTGGCCAAGTTGAAAGATATCGAACTGCCTCCCATTGAGGTATATAAAATCGGGGAAGTGTATTTTGTCAAAGATGGTAATCACCGCGTATCGGTAGCGCGCGAAAAAGGGCAAAAATTCATTGATGCTTACATCACCGAAATCGTCACCGACATTCCGATTGATGAGAACACCGATATCAACTGGCTGGTGCGGATGCACGAAAGATCGGAGTTTTATCAGAAAACCCGCCTGCACGAATTGCGGCCGGAAGCCAATATTGAACTAACCTTGCCGGGCATGTACCCCAAATTACTGGAACACATCCACGTCCATCGCTGGTACATGGGCGAAAAACGGGGCAAGGAAGTTCCATTTGAGGAAGCCGTCGCCTCGTGGTATGACGAGGTATATACCCCTCTGGTCAAGGTTATTCAGGAATTGGGAATTTGCAAAGAATTTCCCGGGCGTACCTCGGCGGATTTGTACCTGTGGATTATCGAACACCTCTATTATTTGAGAGAGGAATTCAGACAGGAAATTAAACTGGAGGATGCGGCGCGTAGTTTTGCGGAAGGTTATTCTCCCAATCCGGTGCGTAAGTTGATCAACCTGTTTCGGAAATTGACCCGCCTGGTGGCAGAAGGTTTGGAGGATGCCTCAGAGTTAGAGTTGGGCATCCTCCCGGAAGAAATGATGCAGGATGTTCCTCCCTCAAAACCGCAGGACTCTCACGATCAACCCGATAAGGAAGACAAAGATTTGACCGATTGATCCTGTACGCCAAGCCAGAAGTGATTGGGGAGGATACGTCGGTTGGTCTTGATCACGATTCCATTGCGCTGGATGGTTTCTTCGTTAACCATGCTGGGATGCACAAAACATACATCAGGGCGCACCCCATATTTTTTCTCGTAGTAGTCCGCCGCGCGTTTAATTTTGGCAATTAAATCCGTCTTTTGATCGTTATCGAACCATAACATTCCGATGTTCATGGGGGTTGCCTCCTGAGAATAATCTAAATCGAATCCGGTAGATAAAAATGATGTTCGCGGCTTCCGATCCTCACAGCAAATTCTTTGCCGTTGAGTAAGGTGTTGGATTTCAAATCGGGTAACCCTGATAGTTCGCTTCCAAGGCGAGGGTCTTTGAGCCTGCCCACAATCCGAGTTTTGAACTTTTCAACCCACTTTTTTTCTTCCCCAGCGGTGCGGCTATCCATGATGACAATCGGCCAAACCTGATAGTACGGCCCTTCTTGCAATAACCACTCAAAGTTGAGACGAATATCAAAATCCATGTACGGCAATGTATCGAAACCATCCAGAATTAAGATGCGGCATTCTCCCTCATTTCTGCCGTGTTGCCGGCTTTCTACCCGATCGGCTTCATCTAATATTGCCTTACCTGCCGGGTGATCATAATTGTTCGTGAAATGAGAGAAATAATCCTTAAATCGGTCATATTCTGATTTCCACTGACTTGTTCTGGCGCTGATCAGCGAGAATTGAATTTCATAAGCAGGATTGGTGAAAATGAGTGAATACAACAAGGTTTTCACCAGACGGATTTTGCCTGCATCACGATCGGAAACTATCAGGATTGAACCCGGGCGTGGATCCATCAGGTCGAATAACAATGGATTTTCATCCGCGTCCAGTCCTAAAAATGCTGTCCGCAAAGGCAACGGAACTATGGAGTTCAGGTAACCTCGCAGACTGTATTCAGGAACACGGCTGATATCGGCCGTTATGTTCCGTTGGTAGGTGCTTTGAGGAAAATTTATTTCAACCTCTTCGGTTGTTTTCAATGGACTATCCACGATAGGCAAGGAAATCATGGCATTCTCCTTTGATAACTTTTCATCATTATAGAACATATATTCTATTTTGTCAATAAACCGATAAAATATTTAACCGGTGGTATTTTTTGCCATTTTGCGGTATCCTTAACACACGAGAATAAAAGCAGGCTGATATTTCACTCATCAGACAAGGAGGTTGCGGTGATTAAAGAAACCGTCAAAGATGCTGAAAATCGCATGAAAGGCGCAATCCAGTCCCTTGAAGAAGATCTGGCAGGCATCCGCACCGGGCGGGCCACCCCTGCCCTGATTGAAAAACTGCCGGTGGATTATTATGGTGTACCGACTCCGCTCATGCAGCTGGCCACCATCAGCGTACCGGATGCCCGTACCTTGCTGATTAAACCTTTCGACGCAACCGGCCTGAAAGCCATTGAGCGCGCCATCATCACCTCGAATCTCGGTCTCACACCCAACAATGATGGCAAAACTCTCCGCCTCAACCTGCCTCCGCTCACCGAAGAACGCCGGCGCGATCTGGTAAAACTAGTCAACCAACGACTGGAAGAAGCCAAAGTAGCCATTCGCAACGTCCGCCGCGATATTCTCAAAGACCTGCGTGATTTTGAAAAAGAGAAAATGATCTCCGAAGATGAACTTAAGAAAGGCGAAGACGAACTTCAAAAACTGACCGACAAAATGATTAGCGAAATTGACCGCATTGGAGAAGTCAAGCAAAAAGAAATTATGGAGTTTTAACACAACCTATGACCGAATCAGAGGCAATCGCCTCTTCCACTTTAACCAAAGTACCCGTTCATGTCGCTATCATCATGGACGGAAATGGGCGCTGGGCTGCCGCACGCGGACTGCCACGTCTGGCCGGACATCGGGCTGGCACGGAAAATCTGCGTACCATCATCCGGGCCTGCGTCGAATTCAATGTAAAAATTTTGACCATTTACGCTTTTTCCACTGAAAATTGGGGGCGGCCGGCAGAAGAAGTTGAGGGCCTGATGATGATCCTCGAAGACGTGATTGACCGCGAATTAGAGGAACTCCATCACGAGGGTGTTCAACTGCATCACATCGGCCATCTTGACCGCCTGCCCGAACGCCTGCAGGAAAAAGTCAGAAACGCCGTGGAACTGACCAAAGACAACCACCGCCTGATCCTCAATATCGCCTGGAACTACGGTGGACGGGATGAAATTGTGTGTGCCATTCGTTCGATCGTGAAGGATGGCATTCCTCCCGAGGAAATCAACGACGAACTGGTCAGCCGGTATTTGTTCACCGCCGGTATTCCTGATCCGGATTTAATCATCCGCACGTCCGGCGAAATGCGCATCTCCAACTTTCTGATCTGGCAGTCCGCTTATGCAGAATGGTACATCACCCAAACCCTCTGGCCTGACTTCAACCGCGAAGAGTTTTTCAAAGCGTTACAAGAATACAGCCAGCGGGAAAGACGATTTGGAAAACTCTCCGATCAGACCTGCTGCTGAAAGCGGCGGGGTCAGCCTGCGTAGCCGCTTGCTGGTGGCCATCGCCCTCATTCTGGTCGGGGTTACCTTCGTCCTGCTGGGCGGGTTAGCCTACACCATATTCATAGGACTTCTATTGTCCATAGCCGCCTGGGAATACTGGCGGCTTTTTTCTCAGGGGGGCTACTTCCCTTCAGCGGTGATGCTGATCGGCGGAACGCTTGCGCTGGTGTTCAGCCGATTTTTTAGCGGTTTTCAGCACAGTGACGTTTTGCTTGCCGCGCTTATTTTACTGAGCATGGCCGCTCATATCTTTACCTGCCAGCATGGCTGTACCACCGCCGGCATTGATTTCACCATCACCCTGACCGGCATTCTGTATGTAGGCTGGATGGGCTCTTACCTCATCTCGCTGCGATTTCTGCCGGACGGTCTGTGGTGGATCATGCTGACCATCCCCACCATTGCCATCGGTGATGCCGGCGCATTTTTCATCGGCCGCGCTTTTGGAAAAACCCCGCTAGCACCACGCCTGAGC
>DLXG01000306.1 GCA_003448875.1 Anaerolineaceae bacterium | reverse complement strand
GCGGTTCATCCATTCATAAGCGCGGTGAACGCTCAACAGACGGCGCAATTCCACCAGCGGTTGAGGGTGGTCATCCACCCGCAGGTTGACCCGCACTCCCTGCCAGGGCTGCTCACTGCGCTCTCCCGCCACTACCAGCAGGCAGGCACTTTGCTGCCCCCGCAAGTCGCCGCCTTCTGCCTGGGCGGCTTCCAGGGCAGCCATCAACCGCTCAGCAAGGTCTCCATTGGTGGTGCGATATGCCTCTGCCATAGCCCCCCAAACGGTTGGAGATGCCATCATATTCGCCTGTGCGGAAAAGCCCTCTCCCACCACATGCCCGGCTTCGGCTACACAGCGCATACCGGTATGTACCGCAGCCCGCCCGGCTGCATCCAGCATGGCCACCTGACGCACCTCGCGTTCCTCGTCGGCTTCCAGCAGCGCTTGTAAGGCGGCCGGTGCCGGAACGCCCGCTCGCATCAACGCCAGCCCTTGCGGCCCATAAGATACCTGCACCAATGCCTGCGTGGCAACCACCCCTACCCCGGCCTCACCCCATGCCACAATCGAACCCACCGAAAACCAGTGAGATTGCACTGCAACGCCCATTTCTCCGCTTTGCGGGTCACGGGCAATGATGGAATAGGTATGTGCAAAAGGTGAAGAGCAGCGCCTGCCAGCCATCTGGTTCATTCCTGTTCACTCCTCAGAGCCGGAAGATGGATTGTTCCGGCAACTTCTTTTCGGCGAGCCGCCAGCCCTTCTAACCCGACCACCAGCCCAAACCCCAACACAGCCACACCAATGACCAGAAAGGTTTCCATACTCAAAGCCGGCAGAACGTTAATCAAAGACTCACCGATTTCTGGGGCAAGGGCTTCGCCCGTACCAGCCACCTCGCCTTTCCACGGCCATAATTTTCGCAGTGAACCCAGCATCAACCCAATCATCAGCGCAATGGTGGCATCATGAAAGCGGCGGAACAACCAACCCAGCACCCGCGAAAAGAGAGAAATACCCACCACCGCCCCCAGTAAAAAGATCACCAGCCGCGGGATGTCCAAGCCGGTCACAGCAGCCAACACATCCTGATATTTACCCAAAAGAACCAGAATAAAAGCCCCTGAAATACCGGGTAAGATCATGGCACAGATGGCGATCATGCCGCTCAGGAAAAAGGCCAGCAGAGTATCCGGTGTGTTCATCGGCACCAGCCCTACCACCAGGTAGGTCAACACCGCTCCGAGGACAAGCAGGAAAATACTTCCTAATCCCCACACCCGCACCCGGCGGGCCACTACCAGCGCTGACGCAGCAACCAGCCCAAAGAAGAACGCCCAGACAAACAGGGGCTGAGTTTCCAGTAAATTTTCCAGCAGGTGAGCCAGTGTGACTGCTCCGGCAAAGATTCCCAGCACCAGCGCCAGTAAAAACTTCCACGGTAGTTCATCTAACAGAGGCTTGATTTGTAAGCGAAACACACGCTGCAAATGACGCAAATCCGCTACAGCCCGGATTGATTGAATTAATTCTTCGTAGATTCCTACCAGCAGAGCCACCGTCCCGCCGGAAACTCCCGGCACAGCATCCGCCATGCCCATCAGAAAACCGCGCAAAGTCACGCTCAGGTAATCCACCAGCGTACGGGGCGGTGATTTCAAGGGTCCATTTTCCATCAGGTTAATTTCCTTTCTCAAGCATCCAATTGATAAGTTGAAAACACGCTGCTGCACGGATTGCCCCAGCAGGCATGCAGTTGACGGTTGGTCAGGTCAATCGTTAATGCGGTGATCGTCTTTTCGCGATCCAGCGGATCACCCACAACCGCATGATTGCAAATCGAATCGGGATGATTGACATGATCTTTTTGAATGGCCTGCAATGAACGAATGGTATGCTGTTCCTGCTGGGCCAGCAGCCGTTTGGCGCGCAGGTAACGCACCCGCGTGCTGATCAATTCATCCGGCTCGCTTTCGATAGCACGCATTTGCGGATCGAGATAATGATTGGTATGCACCAAAACCCCATTTTCAGCCGGTAAAATGGCAAACTGACGCGCCGAAACCTCTACCGAGTAAAGTTCACCGCTTTCGTGCGCCAGCAGGTGGTTGTAACCGGCTGCACGGTGCGGGGCGAGCATGTGGCGGATTGCCTCGCCCGGGGTACGGGCCGCCAGCACCGCCCGCGAAACAATGATACGCGGAATGCCAATCCGGCTGTCAGTCGGATAAACCGAATCGCAGCACTGGGCAATTCCATAGGCATTAAAGCCAATGTTTGGCAGCAATCCTCCATAGGTCATCGCCAGAAAAGGCGGCTCATCGTCCGGTTTGGCGTGAATCAGGTAAACATCGGTTTCGTCCTCAGGCAGCCAGTCCTCGTTGTGGGCAATCAATACGCGGTCGTTGGTCGTGCGTTCCTGGCTGACCGCCATGCTGGTACATTTAGTCAGGTGCAGGGCATCCATCGTCACTGCCTCCATCGCATTCAACATGCCAAGGTCATCCAGCCCCACATTTGCACCTTCGGCCATGCCGCGCAGTTCTTCGACATACTGGGGGTAGCGTTCTTCAGCAAACGGCATGTATTTACGCGCCTGTATCAACGCCCCTTCCCAATCCAGTTGAAGGGTATCATACGCATCAGCCAGCAATTTGCGAGCATTTTCGATGCTGTGCTGAATCTGCTCACGGCATTCTTCGCCAATCTGCCGCCCCATTTCGCGATGCGGACCGGCTACACGCACCAGTTTCAAAAAACGAGGTTCTCCATTGACTTTATCCATTTTATTTTCCCGCTTGCTCATGCCCCCGATTTTACCATATCGAATCCCACACTGGAATGAAGCCTCTGTCAACTTGCCTTTTTAGAGATTCGTATCTACAATACCCATAGAATTTATTTTTTCATCAACCGCATGGCTGCGAATATTCAGGCGGGGCAACTGCGCAGCAGGAGGAATTTCTCATGTCCAGCACAAAATCAGGCCGCAAATTGAAAATCCTACTGGTGGATGATGATGCCGATACCCGGCAACTGGTCACTATGATCATCGAGAAAGCCGGACACAAAATTCAAACCGCCGGGCATGGTCAGGCCGCTCTGACCTTGCTGGAACACGAAACCTTCGACATCATTCTGCTGGACATTATGATGCCGGAGGTGGATGGGCTGAATGTGCTCGAATCGATCCGGCGGGTTTCCACAGCACCAGTGATTATGCTGACTGCTCTTTCGGACGCCGGCATCATGGAACAGAGTTATTTCATGGGCGCAGATGACTACATCGTCAAGCCGTTTGCCATGTCCAAGTTACTGGAACGGATTGACCGGGTTGCCCGCACCCTGCCCCCGCAGGAAACTCCCGAACCGCCGGCGTGGAGTTCGAACTACCAGCTGGATTTGAACAACAACACCCTCGTGCGCGGCGGCATCATGATTGACCTGAACCCCACCGAAGCCCGTCTGCTTTCCTGCCTGATGGAAAACGTTTACTCCGAAGTGCCTGTTCCAACCCTGTATGAAGTGGGCTGGGGGCGAGAAGTTCTACCTCAGCGCACCATGCAGGCGCTGGTTGAAAACACCATTCGTAGCCTGCAAACCAAGTTGGAAGATGACCCTCAAAATCCCCAAATCATCACCCGCACTGAAAACGGCTTTTGCTTCATACCGGAAGGATGAATTCCTCAGAGCAAAACTGAGCGGAACATCTGAATAACCATTATCGGTCTCATCATGCAACTTAATTCAACTTCCAATCCTAAACCCTCCGCCCGCTGGCTGGCTCTGGCAGGGGTGGGCATGGGCGTATTGATGGCAACCCTCGACGCCAGCATCGTCAACATTTCCCTGCCCGCCTTTGTGGAGATTTTTCAGACCAGTTTTGCTACCGTTCAGTGGGTGGTACTGGCCTACATTCTGGTAATCACCTCCCTGCTGCTGGGGGCTGCCCGGCTGGGAGATATGCTCAACAAGAAGCATCTTTACCTGACCGGTCTGGCACTTTTTACGCTCGGTTCGGTTTTGTGCGCGCTTTCCAATCAGATTTACTGGTTGATCATCTGCCGGGCCGTTCAGGGGTTGGGGGCCGTCTTTACACAGGCACTCGGCATCGCCATCATCACCCAAATTTTCCCTGCCAGCGAACGCGGCAGGGC
The DNA here is from genome assembly GCA_003448875.1 of Anaerolineaceae bacterium. Classification (GTDB taxonomy): domain Bacteria; phylum Chloroflexota; class Anaerolineae; order Anaerolineales; family Anaerolineaceae; genus Bellilinea. Next base: position 2,543 of record DLXG01000306.1, on the reverse strand, counting down.
GCTGGGAATTATGGGGAGCATTGTTTCAATTGGGATTGCGCTTGGCCCGCCGCTGGGCGGTCTGATTTTGAGTGTGGCTTCGTGGCACTGGATATTTCTGGTCAACCTGCCCATCGGCCTTGCCGCTTTGTTCATTGTTTCCCGCTTCATCCCCAGCCTGCCGCCGCTGCGGCCCGGTCAGCAGTTTGACCGCTGGGGCGGGTTGTTACTCTTCTTCACGCTTGGTTTGTACGCGCTTGGCATGACCAGCGGTCAGCAAGGCGGATTCGATCAGCCAATTGTTGCCCTCAGCCTGACCGCGGCGGGAGTGGGCATGCTGACTTTCCTGTGGCTTGAATCCCGTATCAGCCAGCCCATGGTGGACTTGCGCCTTTTCCGCAACATCTTATTCAGCATGAATCTGCTGATGGCCTTTCTGGTTTTTATCGTCATGGCAGGCATGTTTATTCTGCCTTTTTACCTGCAGCTGGTGCTTAATTTGTCATCCAGCATGATCGGCCTTTTGATGATGGTTCACCCGATTGGAATGGGTGTCGTGGCCCCGCTGGCCGGTTACCTCTCAGACCGCTTCGGCTCGCGTGTCATCAGTCTTTTCGGCCTGATTGCGATTGCGGGCGGTTGTCTGGCACTTTCTACCGTACGGGAAGGCATGACACCGCTGCAATTTTTCCCCCGCACTTTGTTGTTTGGCCTCGGTATGGGGCTCTTTCAGGCACCGAATAACAGCGCGGTGATGAGTACTGTCCCGCCCGAACGATTAGGAATTGGCTCCGGGCTGCTGGTGCTCTCCCGTACGCTCGGTCAGACCACCGGTTTGCCGTTAATGGGGGCGTTGTTTACCGCCAGCGTACTGGCCGCAGGAGGTCTGACAGCCGGCACGGATATTACAATGGCAGGCGCAGCCGCGCTGGTTGGCGGGCTGCAGCGGACGTACCACATTGCTGCCGGTTTTATTTTGACCTCGACATTAATTGCTGTGCTGGCACTCTGGGTAGATCAACGCCGTAAAAAATTGCAATCCTTAACCGAACCAGCCGCGCGGGTTGATTCAAAACCACTTTCCGATTAATATTGACCTATCCCAAAACCTGCCATGCCAGAGGAGGTCAATAAGAGATGGAAGATACCAGCCGCAACGATATCCGCCGATTGTTGAAAATTTTTGGCGTACAGGCCGACGAAATGATCTTGCGTCATCTGATCGAAAATCCCCACGCCCCCGCCTTGAAATTACGCATTAAAATCGAAGACCTGACCGATTACGGCGATCACCCGCCCGCCAAACCGCTTTCATTCGAAGTCGAAGGCGAAATCCGCCGTCAATCCTAATCCAACATCCTGATCACCCATCGAGGCAGTCATTGAATCCCTCATCTCAATCTGAAATCACCGCACCAGCAGCAAGCCCAGCCGCCGTAGAACAGACCACCTTCCGTACCGGCAAGGTCAGCGCCATAGCTGCCGCCCACGGCGTCCATGATACCTATCAGGCTTTCTTGCCGCCGTTATTGCCGTTGTTGATCGAAAAATTTTCGCTGATCAAGACCGAAGCCGGTCTGCTCTCCGTTTTTATGACGGCACCTTCTTTGCTGCAACCTTTCATCGGCTATCTGGCTGACCGGCGTTCGCTGCGCGTTTTTATCGTGCTTACCCCCACCATAACTGCCCTCGCCATGAGCCTGCTGGGCATCGCTCCCTATTACTGGCTGGCTGCCATGCTGTTGATCATCGCCGGGGTCAGTTCTGCCAGCCTGCATGCCACCGGCCCGGTGCTGGCCGGACGGCTTTCGGCCAACCGGCTGGGGCTGGGGATGAGTTTCTGGATGGTCGGCGGCGAGCTGGGACGCACACTCGGCCCGATCATCATTGTTGCCGCAGTTTCAACGCTGGGCATGCAACGAACGCCATGGCTGGCGGCAGGCGGAGTGCTGGTTTCGCTGTGGATGGCCTATCAGCTGCGCCAGTTGCCGGCCCGCCACCCCGAAAGTCATCAGGCCCTGCCGTGGAAAAGGGCTCTCATCACCATGCGCCCGGTCTTAATTCCGCTGTCCATCATCCTGATCACCCGCGCGCTGGCTTTTGTCAGCGTATCCACCTATTTACCGACCTTTCTCACCGAGGAAGGCGCCAACCTGATGCTGGCAGGTGCTTCGCTTTCGCTGCTTGAAGCGGCAGGTGTCATCGGAGCCCTGCTGGCCGGCCCGCTTTCCGATCGGCTTGGCAGACGGCCGCTAATGATTTTTTCTCTGGTCAGCACCTCACTGTTCATCTTCCTGCTGCTTAACCTGCACGGCTGGTGGCAATTCCCGGCGTTGCTGGGGTTGGGCTTTGGTCTGCTTTCCATGACCCCGGTGGTGATGGCCATCGTGCAGGAAAGTTTCCCCGAAAACCGCGCGCTGGCGAACGGGATTTATATGGCCGTTTCGTTTGTCAGCAGTTCATTTGCCACGCTGGCCATCGGCGCAATCGGCGACTTGTTCAATCTGCGTACCGCATATTTGCTGAGTGCGGTTCTCGTTCTGCTGGGTTTGCCGTTCCTTTTC
>DLXG01000212.1 GCA_003448875.1 Anaerolineaceae bacterium | reverse complement strand
CTTTCTCATTGCCCGGGAGCATCCGCTCCGGTAAAAGACCGACCGCTTTTAATTCCGCAATGCCGGTAGCCGTGGGTAAAGCGATTGTATCCCCCACCCCCACACCGATCTCCCGCGCCAGCGAGCGGGTGATGACAGCAGCCTCCGTATCCTGCGGTTCGAGGAAACGTCCTTCCACAATGTTATAGGCAATCATCTGACGCCCAACAACGGGGTCAATCCCTTTCAACATCAACGCAGTGATGCGGTCAAATGCCTGCGGGTCCTGATCAAAGTAGTCCGCCGGCAGGTTGATGATCCGCTCCAGCGAACCGCTGGCAACCTCAACTCCCTCTACCGCGCGCACCTTTTCTAAAACCGACGGATCAAAGGTCTCGCCGGTTCGATGCGTGATGGTTACATCCACCTGCCCGGCTGCCGCCATCACCTGCGTCTGATACGCCTTCAGGAAGGTGGGTAAAAAGGTATTCATGCCAAAAATTACCAGCACCCCAAAGGTAATGGCGAGGGTAGTCAGAGCGGTGCGCAGCTTGCGCCCGCTCAAATATCTCCATGCCAGAGTCAAATACAGGTTCATCTTGCGCTCCTTATCCTGATGATCAGTCGCCAATTTCCCGCATTTTATCCAGCACGGCTTCGGTTTGTTCGCCGTTGCGGTGTTCTAAGATGGTTTGATCCACAATTTTGCCGTCCTTCAGAAAGACGATGCGATCCGCATAGGCTGCAATGCGGGCATCATGGGTCACCATCAGCACAGTCCGTTCCCAGGTCGAGGAAATCTGTCTTAATAACGTCGCAATCTCTTCAGAAGCGCGCGAGTCCAGGTTGCCGGTCGGTTCATCCGCCAGAATGAGGACCGGCTCGCTTGCCAGCGCGCGGGCAATGGCTACCCGCTGTTGTTCACCGCCGGAAAGTTCAGCAGGATGATGACTTAAGCGATGCCCCATACCGACCCGTTCCAGCCATTCCTGCGCCCGCTGACGGGCTTCTGCCGGCCGAACTCCATCCAGTATCATCGGCAGGGCGGTGTTTTCCAGTGCCGTCAGCACCGGAATGAGATTGAAGAATTGAAACACAAATCCCATTTTCCTACGCCGGATGGCGGTAACCTCATCATCGCTGAGATTGGTCAAATCCTGACCATCCAGCAACACTTTTCCAGAAGTAGGGCGATCCAGTCCTCCTATCAGGTGCAGCAGGGTGGATTTGCCGCAGCCGCTGGGGCCCATTACTGCGACAAATTCCCCCGGTTGAATGGAAAGATTAACCCCATCCAGCGCGCGGATGGCCGTTGAGCCATGACCGTACACTTTGGTCAGGTCGTGAGTGGTGACGATTGGGTGATTCATGATGCCTCCAAATCTCGGGATGATTCTTATATTGTCTTGATATGTTTGGGCGGCCGCCCGCGCGGCTTTAATTCCGGTTCGGGTACAGGCTGGCGGCTGACTTCATCCAACCGACTCTCGATCATTTCCAGCCAGCGCAAATCGGCCTCCACGTGCATGATCGCCTGATCTAGCAAGAGAATATGGGCCAGTGAGGTGTAGGGATCCAGTTCCATGCGCAGAGCGGTCAGACGGTGCAATTCCTGAAACAGACTGGTGCGCTGCAAGTAAATCAGGCGGCGCGGATCAGATTGGCCGGTAGCCAGAGCCAGCATCAACTTCAGGAAAAACTCATCGCGCTGATGCTCCACCTTGACCGGTGACTCGAACCAGCGGTGCAACTCCTCGCGGCCGGCCGGGGTGATGGTGTAGCAGCGTCTGGCAGCGTCATCTTCGCCCTCTCCACTCTCTTCGGCAATCAGGCCGCTCTCTTTCAAGCGTGTCAGGGTGGTATACACCTGTGCCGGTTTGAGTTCCCACGTCTCGCGCCCGCCCGTCACAGCCTGAAAGGCTTGCAGTAATTCATAGCCATAACGGCTGCGCTGGCAAAGCAGACCTAAAAGAGCATTGCGAACAGACATAATTAAAAAAATACTCACCGGTTTACTAAATTGCACAAAAATATATAACCGATAAGTATTTTTGTCAAGGGGATTGGATTACCCCCAGAAAAGCCAAACTTGCCCTATTAACCCCTTAATTCCCGTTCAAATACTCTCTCAGAGCCTCTAAAACTTTTTTCAGCTCCTCGCCGGCGGCCTGTACTTTCTCGGTCAATGCCGGCAAGGGAGTAGATTTGCCGGCCTGTTCCAATTCGGCGGCTATGGCTGCCAGTTCAGCTGCGCCCAGCGTAGCACTGTTCGACTTCAACGTATGAGCCGAGCGCACAAAACGGGCTGAATCACCGCTGCTGATGGTTTCCTTCAAGGTTTCCAGTAACTTTGGAGCATCGTTCAAATACGAACGAATGATATCCTCAATAAAACTATCCGCATCTTCGCCCATGAAATCACGATAGGAATTGAGTGTAGTCAGATCAAGAGACATGTTCACCTCGTTTGATTTTGTGATAAGCATCTTCCAAGCCGCGCATCAGTTCTTCCACGCGGATCGGTTTGGAAATGTAATCGTCCATTCCCAGAGAAAGATAGCGTTCCCGATCGCCTTCCAGTGCGTTAGCCGTCATCGCAATCAATCAACACTGGACGCTGTTCAGGCTGGTAACGGCGGCAAATTTCCTGGGCAGCTTCTTCACCGTCCATTTCCGGCATCTGCACATCCAGCAATACCACATCATAGTGCTGCCGGCGCAAGGCTTCCAGCACTTCCAGCCCGTTCGCAGCAACATCCACGTGATAGCCCATGCGTTGTAAAATGCCGATGGCTACCTTCTGGTTGACCAGATTATCTTCCGCCAGCAGGATATGGAGGGGATACTGCTGTGCAAAGGTATGATCAATCACCGGGGCGGTGTGTTTCTTCGGCTGCGGGCGCGGTTTACCGTTCAGCACCGAAACGAGGGTTTCATATAACTGGGTGGGTTTGAGCGGTTTATAAAGTACTGTTGTAAACAAATCCTGCGTGGCAGATGCCGGTTTGTAACCCAGCGAGGTGAACAATACCATCGGCAATTGTTGACCTGCCGGCAGTTTACGGATCTCCTCAGCCACCATAACGCCGTCCATCTCCGGCATTTGCATATCAATCAGGGCAATATCGAAGACCTCGCCTTTCCGAATCAAATCCAGTGCTTCCTGTCCGCTGGAAACCGAATAGGGTTTCATCTTCCAGCGGCCGGTCTGGCGTGAGATGATCATGCGGTTCATGGCATTGTCATCCACGATGAGGATGCTGCGCTCGCTTAATTCCTCTGTTTGCATCTGATGGGGCAACAAACGGGTGGCCGGTGATGCCTCCGCCTGAATGGTGAAGTGGAAAGTTGAGCCTTTCCCAACCTCACTTTCCACCCAGATTTCACCCCCCATCATTTCCACCAGCCGCTTGCTGATGGATAACCCCAAACCAGTGCCACCGAATTTACGTGAAGTGGAAGCATCCACCTGCGAAAACGGCTTAAAAAGCCGGTCAAGCCGCTCAGGCGGTATTCCTATTCCGGTATCCCGCACCGAAAAATGCACCCGATAGGCTGTCTCTTGATCCAGTTTCTCTGCCTCAACTGTGATGAACACCCCGCCTTTCTCGGTAAATTTGACAGCGTTCGAAAGCAAGTTCACCAATACCTGCCGTAAGCGGGTTACATCTCCCACCAGACGATTGGGCGTGTTTTCTTGAATCAAGTACGACAGATCCAATCCTTTTTCTGAGGCTTTGGACGCCAGCAGATCCATTGCCGATTCGATACAGTCGCTCAAATAGAACGGCTGCTTTTCCATCACCATCTTGCCGGCTTCGATTTTTGAAAAGTCCAGTATGTCGTTAATGATGGTGAGTAATGAGTCGCCGCTGGTGCGGATCGTTTCGACATAATTTTTCTGCTCGGCATCCAGAGAGGTATCCAGTAACAGGCTGGTCATACCAATAACGGCATTCAGCGGAGTACGGATTTCGTGGCTCATATTCGCCAAAAACTCCGCCTTCGCCTGTGCGGCTGCTTCTGCCTGCCGGCGCGCTTCCAACAAATCACTGATATCGTGATAAATACCCAGCACGCCAATTGGCTGATCGTCAACAACTACCGGCACACCAAAAATTTCCACATCCACCAGACTGCCATCTTTACGCTTGCGCTGCCCAATCAGGTGGACTTTCCCGCGGCTGACTACTGCCGCGCTAAGGGACTTGGCATGCTCCAATTCCTCTTCCGGCACAATCAAGGCATCAATATTTTGATGCTGAATTTCACTGCGTGAGTATCCAAACAGGCTTTCAAAGGCCGGATTGCAGCCCGTAATACGGTGTTGATGATCGAGGGTTACGATTGCCACCGGGGAATTTTCCACCAGTGTTTCAAAATAGCGTTTCTGGCGTCGAATTTCATCTTCCGTTCTACGCCGTTCGGTAATGTCTTCCATCACCGAAATTACGTATTTTACAGAACCATCCTCATCACGAACCGGGATAGCCGTCTGTTGATTGATAAACAATGATCCGTCCTTTTTCTTCTCAATCAACTCCCCCTGCCAGATCTCACCCCTCATAACCTGATGACGAATTTGCTCATAGAAAGAGTCATCATGCGCACCGGAACGGGAATAACCCAATTTTTTCCCCACTACCTCTTGCGTTTCGTAGCCAGTTAACCGGCTATATGCCGGATTGACCCAGACTACCTGATCTTGCGGGTCTGCCAGTAAAACCGCATTGGTAATGTGGTTGAGGATAACACCATGGAGCAACAACTTTTCTTCATTGATCCTGTTTTTTATGATCGTGGCAAGGTCACCGGCAACCGATTCGAGATCCAGCGGATTCCAGCTTTCATCCTTGATCGCATCTTCGTCAAGATATACTGCCAGCACCGCTTCCAGCTGGTTATCGATTTCGATGGGCACATATAAATTTCCATGAAAATCATCGCGCTGAATGGAGCTGATTTCGTTCTGGCAGGTTACAAATTGAATGTCGTGACTGCGCATGGCTGCCCCGCAGCGGCAGTAGCCATCCGGCACAAGACGGCAGAAGCGGCCGGCGTTAGGGTCAAGGTATCGTTCAGCCACTATTTTGAGGCTGTTCGAAGATTTATCGTACAGAAAAATGCCTGCCTGCTTGGCAGAAGCCAGAATGGGTAATTCCAGAATCAAATCCAGCGACTGGGCAAGCGTTTCTTTTAAGGGCAGGTTCTGTAATGAAATCTGTAACAATTGATTCAACACATATTGCGTTTTATATGCCTGATCCAGCTGATTTACCCGTTCATGAACCGAGTTTTCCAGTCTCTGATTTGCACTCAAGAGCGCTTCTTTTTGCCTGCCCAGCAAATAAAAAACCACTGCCAGTACAAGCGGTGCGCTGGTAATCACCCAAATTAAGCGGTTGGCAGCATACAACTCAACCAGAGCAGGCCAGCCGTTGAAATTCCCTCTGGTGCTGAATTCCAGCACAAGCGCAAGAATCAGGAATAAACTACCGAGCAATAAACCTGCCAGACTGTATTGAAGTGTCAATCGTTTCCTGAGCCAATTAAGAATCATTGATTTACGCCCCCGCCACTTTCATTTTATGGTGTAGCCGTTGAAACAAACCGCAGCGTGCCGACATCCAACACTTCACCCGGCAAAACCGCGATCTGAAACTCGTGCCCAATCCGTTGATCGGTCACAATCAAATACTGCCTGCCCGCCGGCACTCCATTCACTTGAAAAAAACCACCCGGGTCGCTTGTCGCCACGATCTCCGTTCCAAGCACATAAATTTCACCTTGAAAGGGCTGGCCGCGATCGTCCACGATCATGCCTCTTACACTGCCAACCCCGCGCACCAGTTGATTACTATCCGAGCGAACCCAAACCAGCGCGGCTAAGGCGATGACCGTAATCAAAAGCACCAGAATAATCCATTGCTGGCGAGTTAACCCCCTCTTAGTGGGCAGATCCTGACGCAGGCCGTTCTTGAAATCTCTTAAAGAAGGTGATTGTTCAAAATTCATTTTGACCTCACCAATGAAAGCGTTTCCTACTTGACTTCCTGAATGGAAAAATGTGAAGTGCAGGCGGTGGTGTTACTCCACGAACGAAAACCAACCCCGCCCTCTTTATAGACATGATCGGTTACTTCCAATACTTTTTTGCCGTCAATCAACACCGTATAGTTTGCATCTCTGATGACAATATCAATATCATGAGGTGTTTTATAGACCGCAAAATCAGCGGGGATTTTTGCTTCGGCGATCGGCTTCCAGATTTCTTTACCGTTCATCCAGCGGCGAATCACGAAAGACCCGTTAGGCGAATCGGAAGTCCTCATTCCGGGGTCATATTGAAAAACATAACCCGAAGCCCCTTGCTGCCTGAAGGTTGTTCTGAAAAATACACCAAATCCCGATCCCTGGTCAATGACGACATCTTCCAGATGGATGACATAATCTTTCAACTCATTCTTCATGGAACATTGATTAAAGGTTTGAGTTGACCCGCTCCAGCAGAAATTGCCGGATTTTATTTGAGGGTTTCCTGCTAAACTTTGCCACCCCGTCAAACCCTGTGAAAAGTCATCCTCACAGATTGCCACCGGCTTGGTAGAAACCGCACAGGTACCGCTTTGGGAGAAAATGCCGACCACCGCACAATACACATCCCGCAGCGAGATACCAAACAATTGCAAAATTAACATCAGCGCGACCACCGCTAAAACCAGAATGAGCCCATATTCCAGCAAACCCTGTCCTGACTCACGAACTCTATGTTTCATCGTTCACCCTCCTCACCATCACTTTTGTCGGGCTTTCATTCGTTTTTGAACCCGAAGTAACGCATCGGAATACGGCTTGGGTGGGTTTTTCTTATGATCCACTTTACTCCAATAAAATGCAAAATCCTCAAACAAACCGCCCAGTGCGCTCTCCGGCTCAGAAAATACCGGAGGTTTTCCCATTGTCAACGCGTTGACCAGTTCATCACCGGCAAATGGCAGAACAACCTCAATTCTTCTTTGGAGCACCTTCTCAATTTCTTCGCGGGGTAACCCTTTGCCCTTGAAAGTCCAATTTAAGACCAGTTTCACTTTATCCGCAGGATAGCCAACTTTACTAAAAACATCCAGCGCAATGCTGGCGCATTGCACTGCGGCCAGTTCGGGTGAAAGCACCAGCAAAATCTGATCAGCCTGATCAAGAGCCGCAAGTGTCGTCTCCGAGAAATTGTGGGGCAGATCAATCACGATGTACTCATATTGCTCGGAGAGCATAGTCAGCACCTGTTTGACCTGCTCAGCATTGAGCAGTTCCGCCTCATACGGACGACGGGGGGCCGCCAGCACACTTAGGCCGGATTCATGCTTCAAGAGAACCTGAAAAATCACCTCCCGGTCAATTTCTTCCGCCGGGATTTTTGACAACTCCGCCCAGGAATGGCGCAAGGGTAAATCCAGCATCAGGGCCGAAATTCCATTTTCAAGCGCCAGATCCACCAACACCACCGGCTTCTTCCATAACTGGCTGAGACCGACGGCCGTGTTGGTCGCGATGGATGATACGCCGCTGCCGCCCCTCAGTGAGAATACTGCAATCGTTTCGGCCTCACTTTTTGAAGCCGGCGGGAGGTAGTAAGAGGAACGCCGCAAGGCTACCTGCACTCGCGCAAGAAACTCCTGCGGCTGAAACGGCTTGGGGATGAAATCATCTGCGCCGGCCTCAAAGGCTTTCAGCCGCTCTTCCAGTTGATTGAGCGAGGTGAGAATCAAAATCGGCAAACGGGCAGTATCGGGGCGGTCTCTCAGCCTTCGGCAGAGTTGATACCCGTCCATTTCGGGCATCATCACATCCAGAATGATCAAATCCGGCATTACTTTTGGAATTGCCGAGAGGGCTTCGGTTGCACTGGCAGCCGCATAAACCTCATAGCCCTCTTTTTTTAGAATCCCACCCACCAGCTTGCGGCTGACCTCATTGTCATCCACAATGAAGATTTTTTCACGCATGACGTCGCCTCCACACTTCTTAAGAAAATTATAAAAGAAACCCCCCTCTGATTTCCGTAACATCTCTGTAAAGAATATTTTCAGTTTTGTTAGGCTGTAAGGGGAAGAAAGCGACTCTAAATTATTCCC
>DLXG01000105.1 GCA_003448875.1 Anaerolineaceae bacterium | reverse complement strand
CAGTCGGATAACCGTTGAATGGCTTTTTCTCGTACTTCTGGCGGAGGTTGGTTGAAATAAGAACCGGGATGAAAAATAATATCCGTTGCACCCGCCAGAAAACCATAATACGCCGCATCCATTAAGCGTTGACGTGACTTTGGCCATTCCTCATTATCGGCGTTTAAATTAATGAAATAGGGAGCGTGGACGCTGATAGACACATCCAGTTGCGATGCTGTCATTTGAATTTGCCGGCAGGTTTCCTCAGAAACTCGAACCGATTGCACCCAGCCCAATTCGAGGGCTGATAAGCCCAGCGAACGGATTTGCTGAACTGCACCTACACTTCCTCCCGGTTTTTTCGGTGTGGAAATTGGAGAACCTACCGTACCAAAGCGAAATTGTGACATGCTCACTCCCGTTATCGAAGCAGATTGAGGCTGGCTAGCCATTGAATTAAATATGGCAAAAAAACAATCACACCTAAAATTACTGCGATGAATGAAGCAAATAATACTGCTGCTGCAGCCGTATCTTTGGCAATTTTAGCGAGCGGGTGATACTGCTGAGTTACCAGATCAACAAATGCTTCGATGGCGGTGTTGGTGATTTCTGTAATCCACACCAAGCCAATCGCGATGACAACCAATGCCCACTCGGTCTTTTCTAATTTCAAAATAAAACCAAACAGTACTACAAGAACGGTCGCCGTCAGGTGAATGCGGGCATTGTGCTGAGTCAACAACACGTGTTTCAATCCGCGAAAAGCGTGTTTAAAGGCTGGCCGCCGACCGACAATAAACCGTAGAAGTGTCATTCGGGCAGTTGATTGATGTGGATATCCAGCTTGGATAGGATCTCGGCTTGTTTTTTCCACATGAGAGCCTTTCGTTCCTCGTTATCGTGATCGTAACCTAAAAGATGAAGAATTCCATGCACAATCAACAGACTAATTTCATTTTCAAATGGATGACCGGCCGCTTTTGCCTGTTCTTTTGCACGAGGGACTGAAATCACCACATCCCCAATGTAGGGCATTTGCTGGTCGGGGTCGAATTCATTTGCGGGGAAGGATAATACATCCGTCGGAGCATCAATGCCGAGATGTTGAAAGTTAAGGGATTTTAGTGTTTCGTCGTCGGTCAGAACAATTGTAGTTTCCACTTCGTTGTCGGCTTGTTCCTGTTCCAACACTGCCTGACTTACCTGCAAGATTTTTTCCTCTGGAATCTCTTGATCAAATGGGGGTTCGATCTGGATATTAATCATCATCTTGGCTTTTTATGGGTTCTGTGGGTTGGTTTAAGGGAGATACAACCGTTTGAGGTTCCTTTTCCGAAACGCTGGCTTGCGTTGTGGTTTTGATTTCTGGATATTTTATGCGTGGATGGTAGGTGTTTCGAAGTGTATTTATAAATGATTCGGTAATCAAACTGAGGTCGCGTAAGGTTAAGTTCGTGTTATCCAGCTGGCCTTCTTTCTGGCAAAACTCGATGACCCCCCGGATAATTTTCCGAAGTTCATCGTCATCTTTGGGCAATTCAGCCCGAGCACGTGCCTCAACGCCATCAGCGAGCATAAGAATGGCTGTTTCTCTCGATTGGGGCGGCGGGCCGGGGTAACGAAACTTGTTGATGTCCACTTTGGTGGGGTCTCCGCCGACAGCTTTGAGTGCCTGAGAATACTGATATCGTGTTATCAGGGTGCCGTGATGCTCAAGGATAAAATCCTGTATACGGCGAGGGAGGCGGTATTTCTGAGCCAGTGCCACGCCATCCGTTATATGGCGGATGATGATTTGGGCTGCCTCTTCCGGGTCTAAATCATCATGGGAATCAATTTTATTGCCAACCTGATTTTCAATAAAGAAAGAAGGATTCAACGATTTGCCGATGTCATGGTAAATGGCTCCTGCACGGGTGAGTAGCGCATCCGCGCCAATCGCTTCTGCCGCTTGCTCAGCAAGATTAGAGACCTGCAATGAGTGTTGATAAGAACCGGGCATGGTGCGTAATATATGCTGCAAAAGTGGATGATCGGGGCGTAAAAGATCCATTAACTGCAATGCGGTGGTTATGCCTAATAATTGAGCAAACAGGAACTGGAAAAGCAAGGTGAGGCTAGCGGATGCCAAGCCGTTGAGAAATGCCGCTCCGCTGAGGGTTGCTATACCCAGTAAATCTGTTATTGTATCCGGCAAGCGATATGCAAGAATAATAGCCGTTCCGCTTAGCCCTATGGCTATCCCGGCCCAAAAGTAATTGGCAATCCGACGTCCTTTGCCCATCACCAGCACACCAATCATGCTGGTCAAGATGTAATACAAGGTCAAGTCAAGGCTGTTTGGAAGCCCGTAAGCAGCCAGAATCGATAAGATCATCGGGAAGATCAGACCGGCTTCCAGGCTGAAAAGGCTGGCAAGAGAAAGAGCAAAGGCTGGTATTGGATAAATGTATGGAATAACCGTGCGGTTGGGAATAACTATTTTCGCTCCGTACAGAAAGACTACAAATGTTATCGAGAGCAGCAATAATCCTTTGAGATTCTCCACCAGCGGCATTTTCCGCCGATTGAAGTAAAGACCGGTGAAGACGGTTATCAATCCAATTAATGCAAAGGCTGCTAAAAAGTTTTCTTGCTGGCTGCGGGGTTGAATGAGGCTGTAGGCGGCTAATGCTTCCCATGCCAGCGGAGTGATGATTTGTCCGCGGCGGACGATCGTTTCACCGGCAAGAAAGGTTTTGACAATCGGCTCAACCTTGCGGGCTTCTTCTTCGCGCGCTCGTTCGGTTAATTCTGCACTGAATAAACTGTTGGGAACAACAAAGGGGGTAACTAATTCAGCAACAATTTTTGCCTGATCTTCTGGAAGGGAAAAACTAATCAATGTGGGGATACTGCGGCGGGCATCTTCTAACTGGTCTTCGCGGATGGTGCGCCGCATTACCTGTTCCAGTACCGAAAGCGATTCTTGCTGAATGGTTTGCCAGCGAGAATCGCTCAATTCTAATATGGCTTCGGCTGTTTCCCGTGAAATTTGAATATCCTGGAGCGCCGATAAGTCTTCCAATTTTTGTTCGGGAGTTGCAAAAGTATCAAAACGGATGTTGGTGATGAAATTAAGGGTAACCCTTAGTTTTTCAATTTGCCGGCGAGCAATGGCCGGGTCGGTGGGAAGATAGACTGGTGAAACTCTATTACGAGCTTCTTGACGGGCTTGTTCCGTCAATACTTCACTAATGTAAGAGAGATCGTATGGGGCTTGAATATCCTGTGAGGCTACATCGCCTATTTGCAAAGGAGCAATCGGTTGTCGAATAGCAATTGGTAATACCATTGCTCCATAAGATATTATGCTGGTTAATAGCAGCAAAAACAATCGAAAGAGATTTCGATTAATTCTTCTGGCTACTAACCAACTGCGATTATTATTCATCGTTTGTTATTGAGATAACAACTCCCGTACAAACCTGCTGACTTGATCGCCGCTTGCTCGGCCTTGCACTCTCTGCATAACCACTTTCATCACTTTACCTGTATCAGCAGGGCTTTTGGCTTGGGTTTCCTCAATGGCTTCGATAATGAGTTTTTTTAGTTCCGTTTCATCCAATTGTTTGGGTAAAAATTCTTCCAAAATCTTTACTTCAGCAAGGGTCATTTCTTTAAGATCTTCACGATGAGCCTGTTCGGCACCTTCCAATGCCTCTTTGCGGATCTTGACTTCTTTGTGAATAATACCCAAAACGCCGGAATCATCCAGCGCTGAGCCTTTATCAATTTCTGCATTCTTAATGCTGGCAATGATCAACCGCAAAGTCCGTTTACGGGTTTCATCGCCAGATTTCATAGCATCCTTCAAAGCGTTTTCGATTTGTTTTTTTAGCTCCATCTTTTCCTCAATTCCGATCATGGCAAATTGGATACGGTGATGTAAGGACGAATTTTTTCAAACAACACTGCTCCAATTCCCGGTACATTTTGAATTTCCTCAATTGTAACAAATCTGCCAATTTTTTGCCGATATGCAATGATTTCACTGGCTTTGGAGGGGCCAATACCGGGGAGGCTCTCCAATTCCTGTTGCGTGGCTGAATTGAGGTCAATTATTTCAGGTAACTTTTCGGTTGGCGCTATTGAGGGCGGAGCCGGTTCTGAAGGTTTGATAGTTGAATACTCTCCGTTTGAGGGGATATATAATTTTTGACCGTCGCTCAAACGAGCAGCCAGATTGATTTGATCTAAATTTGCCTGATTGGAAAATCCACCTGCTGCGTTTATCGCATCTTCCACCCTGCTGTTGGGAGGAAGATGATAAACACCCGGCTGTGCCACCTGTCCGGTGATGTGAATGGCAATGTATTGAAGAGTGGGGGTGGGTAAAATCAGAATGGGTGCACTGCGGGCAGGAGCAGAAACAAGGAGGATTAATCCTGCTGCCAGTAAGCCGATTAAGATCCCAAGTATTAACAAATAGATTTGTTTTCCCATGTAACGAGGCCGCTACCCAAGATCTTCAATATCAGTATAATGAGGTTCGGTAAGCGGTCAAGTAGTTTTTGATTAGTTTTCTACTATTTCGTTCAGGAAGGTGCGGGATGAAAATTTATGCCAGTGAAATCGAAATTGCTACACGAGGCAACACGGATATTGTGGATATTACAGGCAAGGTTGCGGAAATAATTCGCTCAACCGATATTGAAATGGGGATTTGTTTGCTTTTCACCCCTTCGAGCACCAGTGGATTGACAACAATTGAGTACGAATCAGGCTGCTTACAGGATTTAAAAAGAGTTTTTGAAAAAATTGCACCAACTACGGATGATTATGCACATAATGCCCGCTGGGGAGATGGAAATGGTCACAGTCACGTCCGGGCGGCACTGCTCGGGGCATCTGTGACCATTCCCATTGAAAATCATCAATTGATGTTAGGTACCTGGCAGCAAATTATTCTGGTTGATTTTGATATTCGCCCACGCCAGAGACGGCTAAAGATTCAGGTGCTGGGAGAATAACTCTCTCCCTCAATTTGTTTTCATGTTCGAGCATGGCTTTGAATGAAGCAATACTGACTTCGATGATGTCAAGGTCTGGTTCGCGGGTGGTCAGGGATTGGAGCGCCAGATTTGGACGGATCATCCAGCGAATCAGTGGGTGATCCATGTGATTGGCAGTAAAGCGGATATATTCGTATGCCAGCATAGCCAGTACCGGTATCAGCAGTACTCTGGAGAGCAACAATAACCCGAGCGGCAAATTTCCAACCAGTGAAAAAACGAACACCGAAAGGATAATCAATGTTAAGAGGAAGGATGTCCCGCAACGGGGGTGTTCCAATGGGTACTTCTTGACGGTTTCTGGTATTAACTCGGCACCCGCTTCAAAGGCATTGATGGTTTTATGCTCAGCACCGTGATAGGCGAATACTCGCTGGATATCGGGGATTCGTCCGATAGCCCAGATATAGAGGATGACCCCACCCAGGCGTAAAACACCTTCGATTAAGTTCATTGCGAGGGTGGAGATACCCGTAAGATTCTGGATCGCCTTACCGATGGCTGCAGGGGTTAGAAAAAACAGGCCAACCGCGATAGCCAGTGAAGCAGCCAGGGTGAGATACAAAGAAGCACCCTCAATTTTTTCTTCTTCACCGCCTTGCAGATTGGCTGAGCGGGTTAAGTAACGCGTTCCCAACCCCAACGCGTCCCAGAGCAGCACCAGGCCACGAAGGAAGGGTACCTTGCTTAGGCTGGACTGATAGATTCCCTTTAATTCTTCGGTTTCGATGACGATTTGCCCGTTCGGCGCGCGCATGGCGGCAGCCAGCGCGTATTTCCCTCGCATCAGCACGCCTTCAATGAGAGCCTGCCCGCCATAGGAGGGTAATTTTAATTTATCCGTACTCATATCTTATCCGATACCAGCTTTAATTCTACTCGCCATAATTGTAAAAGAAATGAATCAGTGTCTCAATTCCTTTATACCATGTCGGCAGGTGCAATTTTTCGTTGGGGGCGTGGATATTGTCGTCGGATAAACCAAAACCGGTAAGCACTGACTCGACCCCAAGAATGCGCTGCATATTTCCGACCACAGGAATGCTGCCGCCTTCGCGTTTATATACAGGCGGTTTGCTCCAAACAGATTCGAAGGCTTTAGCGAGTGCCTGAGTTGCCGGATGGTGGATATCTGATATGGATGCGCCTCCGTAAGACATTTGAATTAATTCCCAGCGAACTGTTTTGGGCGCTTTTTCCACCAGATATTGTTTCAGTTGATCGAAAACCGCGGCGGGGTCTTGAT
>DLXG01000110.1 GCA_003448875.1 Anaerolineaceae bacterium | reverse complement strand
CAACGGCGGCACGCTCAAAATCGAACCGCTGCGCAACTTCCCCATTGTGGGCGATCTGGTCGTGGATATGACCCGCATGTACGCTGCCATGGACCGCGTACACGCGCAGGCGGTTCACCCGCTCTCCGCCGCACCGCTGGAAGGCGAGGGCATTCGACCGCCAAAAGATGTACCCCGCAACAACGGTAACGAATACCTGCGTCTGGCAGACTGCATCGAATGCGGTTTGTGCATCAGCGCCTGCCCGGTGGCAGGTACGGCTGAAAACTACCTCGGCCCGGCCGTGCTGGCAGCCGCTCAATTGCAGGGCTTGAAACACAACCCCGACTTGCTGGATCTGGTAGACTGCGCCGACGGCTTGTGGCGCTGCCACAGTGCCTACGAATGCACAGCCGTCTGCCCATCGAATGTTGACCCCGGCTGGCGCATTATGGACCTGCGCCGTCAGGTGGTTGGCGAGCGTCTCCGCCGCTGGTTTGTAAAAGCCTAGAACTTTACAGGAGAATGTGAGAATGGAAACACCTAAAAAACCCAACACCCGCGGAATCTTAGACTGGTTTGACCCGCGCGGCAGAAACGTCGGCGGCTGGGGATTTATCATCAACCGCCTGTCTGCCATCGGGTTAACGGTTTACCTGTACCTGCACCTGTACATGCTGGGCAAACTGGCTCAAGGGCCGGAAGCCTTTGATGCGTTCATCGAAACGGCCAAACAGCCAGCCATCATGTTCGGAGAAATGCTGGTGATCATCGCCGGTCTGTATCATGGGCTTAACGGGCTGCGCATCGCCCTCAACAGTTTTGGAATTGCCGTACCAGCCCAGCGCCAGTTGTTATATGGTGTGGTAGGCCTAACCCTGATCGGCACGGTCGTCTTTGGCGTGCGAATGCTCACCACCCACTAGCAAAGGAGGTGCAATCATGCAAAATACCCTTTCACAACCCAAACCCGGCGAAAGTTACCTGCTCTGGCTGATTAAGATTGTCAGCGGTGTCTTGATTCTGCCCGTGTTGATCATCCATTTTCTGGTCAATCACCTGCTTGCCCCAAACGGCCTGCTCAGTCATGCAGAGGTAGTTGCCTACTACCGCAATTATCCGATTGTGCCGATCATGGAAGGCTTCTTCCTCGTGTTCGTTGTCGCCCATTCGTTGATCGGATCGCGCAGCATCATTCTTGACCTGCGTCCAAGTCCGGCTCTCTTGAAAGTTCTCGATTATCTCTTCATCGCCTTGGGGTTATTTGCAACTGCCTACGGCATCTGGTTACTGTTTGCGGTGATTAACTTCGGATTGTAAAAGGCCAACGGGCAAAACCTATGGTGAGTCTGGTTTTGGTTTCGCACAGCAAGCTGCTTGCCGAGTCACTGGTACACCTCGTGCGTCAGATGGCCGGCGAAGAGGTAATGATAGGGGTTGCCGCTGGTGCCGGAGAAAATCATGATGACTTTGGTACCGATGCAACTCAAATCGCACAGGTCATTCAAGAAGTGGACAGCCCTGACGGCGTGGTGGTTTTGATGGATTTGGGCAGTGCCATCCTCAGCGCTGAAATGGCTCTGGAACTGCTGCCTGAGGATGTTCGCAGCCGTGTTCACTTCTGCCCTGCCCCGCTGGTAGAGGGGGCCATTGCTGCCGGTGTGCAGGCCAGCTTGGGTAATGACCCCCAAACCATCTGCCGCGAAGCCTGCCAGGCTCTCCAGCCTAAAGCCGAGCAATTACATTTCGCTGAACCCGTTTCGCCTGCCGTGGCGGTAAGTGAGGAAGTTGCTCCGCCAGTGGAGAGCGGCGAACTTCATACAGTTGTACTGGAATTGACCAACGCCCACGGTTTGCACGCCCGTCCGGCTGCCCGTTTTGTGCAAACCGCATCCCGTTTTAATGCGGATGTTCGCGTTGCCAATCTGACAACAGGTAGTTCGTTTGTTTCCGCCAAAAGCCTGAATGCCCTGGCAACTCTTGGGGCGCTGCACGGCCACCAAATTCAAATTCAGGCCCACGGAGAGCAAGCCGCCGAGGCCGTTGAGGCGCTAAAGAAACTGGTTGAAGAGCGGTTTGGGGAAGCAGCAGTGAGTGCTGCCCCGCTACCCGTACCACCGCCTGTGCAGGCCACCGAACCTCAGCCTTCCGACGAGCGTATCCTGCGCGGCTTGCCGGTATCCGAAGGGGTAGCCGTTGCGCCGGTCTTTCACTACGAAAGTCTGCCTCCCTTGATTCCAGATTATGAAGCACAAGATACCAGCGCAGAATGGCAAAAATTACAAACGGCCCTGGAAAAAGTCCGCCGCGCCATACTTGAGCGCCAGCGTGAAATGGTCAGCCGCGTGGGTGAAGAGGAAGCCGCCATCTTTGAAGCCCATGCGCTCTTGCTGAGCGATGAAGAATTACTGGAAAATACCCGCCGATTGATCCAAGAAAACCACTACAATGCTGCCCGCGCCTGGAAAGAAAGCGTGGATGAAATTGTGGCTCGTTTTCAAGGCCTTGCCGATGATTATCTCAAACAACGAGCGGTTGACGTTCAGGATGTCGGTAATCAGGTGTTGCGCGAGCTGAGCGGCGAAGCGCATCAAAAAATCATCTTTCGGGAGCCGGTCATTCTGGTTGCTGACGATCTGACCCCCACCGAAACCGCCTCACTGGATCTGGAACGCGTGCAGGGAATTGCCCTGCTCAGCGGCGGCGCTACTTCCCACAGCGCTATTCTGGCGCGTTCGCTGGGTATCCCTGCTGTTACCGGTTTACCGATGCGCGTCAAACAAATTCCCCAGCAAACGGTAGTTGCGTTGGATGGATTCAAAGGCGAAGTTGTGATTCAGCCGGATGAAAACATCCGCCGGGAATTTGAAACACGCCGCACCCGCTGGCTGGAAGAAAAGCAGCGCCTGCTCGCCACCACTCATCAGGCAGCCGTCACACTGGACGGCTTGACCATTGAAGTAGCCGCCAATGTGGGCAATCTGACCGATGCTCAAACCGCCGTGCAAAACGGCGCGGACGGTGTCGGCTTGTTGCGCACCGAATTCCTTTTCCTGACCCGCCAAACCGCCCCCACCGAAGAAGAACAATATCAGGCCATTCACCAGATTGGCATGACCTTGCAAGGCAAGCCCGTCATCGTGCGCACGCTGGATGTGGGCGGCGATAAGCCCCTGCCCTACATTAACCAGCAGCCGGAAGCCAATCCTTTTCTCGGTGTGCGCGCTCTGCGCCTTTCTCTCCAGCAACCGGAACTGTTCCGCACCCAGTTGCGCGCCATTTTACGCGCCGGGGCCGATACGTATTTACGGATCATGTTCCCCATGGTGGCTACTATTGAAGAAGTCCATCAAGCCAATCAATTCCTGCAAACAGTCCACGCGGAGTTAGAAGCAGAAGGGTTAGCGCACCGCTGGCCGATTGAAAGCGGTATCATGGTCGAAATCCCCTCAGCAGCCGTTGTGGCCGATGCACTGGCCCCGCATGTGGCTTTCTTCAGTATCGGCACCAACGACCTGACGCAGTACACCATGGCAGCTGAACGCGGCAATCCCCAATTGAATTATCTCAATGACGCCTTGCACCCTGCCGTGCTGCACCTGATCGGCGAGGTAACCAATGCTGCCGAAAAGCACGGTAAATGGGTGGGGGTTTGCGGAGAACTGGCAGGGGATGTAGAGGCCGTTCCGATTTTGATCGGTTTGGGAGTACGCGAGTTGAGCGTCAACGCCGCCGGCATTCCCCGTGTGAAAGCCATTGTGCGAGCCTTAACCACCGAGCAGGCCAGACAAATCGCACAGCAAGCCGTTGCCTGTGCCAATGCTCAGCAAGTCCGCCAGCTGGCCGCCGATTTTTTGAAAACCCTGCCCGAAGTTTCCCATTAACCTGTTTGATTCGCATGAACCAGACGGGGCTATCTGCGGATAGCCCCGTTTCGTGATAAAATCTTAATCTGATTTTCATCCTCAAGAGGTGTACCATGACCGAACACATCCTGATTGCCATTGCCTGGCCGTATGCCAATGCCGAAATTCACGTGGGTAATGTTACCGGCTCTCACCTGCCGGGCGATATTGTCGCCCGCTATCATCGCTTGAAAGGCAATCAGGTTTTGATGGTTTCCGGCACCGATTCGCACGGCACACCGGTTACCTTACGGGCGGATGCCGAAGGCAAGCCCATCGAAGAAGTGTATAAGCGTTTTCACAACGGATTTCTCGACCTTTTCCTTAAACTCGGTATTCATTACGATTTATTCACCACCACCCATACGGAAAATCACTTCAAAGTGGCCCAGAGCATTTTTCTGGCCCTGCAAAAGAATGGGTATTTATACACCGAATCACGCCCGCAATGGTATTCGCCCGCCAGCAAACGCTTTCTGCCTGACCGCTACGTAGAAGGCACCTGTTATGTGTGCGGTTACGAGGGCGCCCGTTCCGATCAATGTGATCGCTGCGGCAGTGTGCTGGAACCCGAAAAGTTAATCAACCCCCGCTCAAAAGTAGACGGTTCCACCCCCGAACTGCGCGAAACCGAGCATTTCTTCCTCGATCTTTCCAAATTAGAACCTGACGTTGCCCGCTTCTTGCGCGAACGAAAACACTACTGGCGTGAAACCGTCATCGGGCAGTCGCTCGGTCAGATTGAAAGCGAAGGTCTGAAACCACGCGCCATCACCCGCGATCTGGATTGGGGCATACCCGTTCCCATTCCGGGTTGGGAAGGTAAATGCCTGTACGTCTGGTTCGAGGCAGTCATCGGCTACCTTTCGGCGGCCATTGAATGGGCAAAATTGAGCGGTGACCCGCAGGCCTGGAAAAACTGGTGGACAAATCCGCAAGCCAAATCCTTCTATTTTATCGGTAAAGATAACATCTTCTTCCATGCTGCCTGGTGGCCGGCACAACTGATGGGAACCGGCGAGCAGTTTTTGGAAATTTTTGCCGGTGAAACCGGTCAACGGCTGACCCTGCCTTATGATGTTCCCGCCAATCAATTCATGAATCTGGAGGGCCAAAAAATTTCCGGCAGCCGGAATTGGGCCGTCTACGCGCGGGATTTTCTGACCCGTTACGATCCGGATCCTCTGCGCTACTACCTGACCGTCAACATGCCCGAAACCCGCGATACCGATTGGGATTGGGAAGACTTCTATAAGCGCAACAACGATGAACTGGTAGCCACCTGGGGCAACCTGGCCAACCGCGTGCTTTCCTTTGCTTACAAGCATTGGGAGGGTCATGTTCCCGAACCGGGCGAACTGACCGCTGCCGATCAGGAACTGCTGGCTGCCATTGAAGGGGGGTTTGAAACCGTCGGCCGGGAATACGAAGCCGTCCATTTGCGCGCCGCGCTGGGAGAAGCCATGCGGCTCGCCAGCGAAGTCAACCGCTATCTGGATCAAACTGCACCGTGGACCAGCATTAAGACCGACAAACAGGCCGCTGCCCGGGCGATCTTTACCGCCATCCGCGCCATTGATAACCTGAAAATTTTGCTGGCGCCGGTGCTGCCCCACACTGCTGAACGGTTACATCGTTTTCTGGGCTACCAGCAGCCCCTCTTCGGTCAGGCCTACGTGCAAGAGGTGGAAGACGCACTGGGTACACATACGGTTGTGCGCTATGATCCAGACTCCGCCAGCGGCCAATGGCAGCCCAGCCAGATTCAACCCGGCACGCCGCTGCAAAAACCGGAACCGCTGTTTAAGAAACTGGACGCGTCCATCATTGAAGAGGAACGCGCCCGCTTGGGAAAACCGGTTGCCATGTAGGCTTTACTGCCAGCGACTGACTTCGTTCAGTTTCTCCATTTCATCCTTCGTCAGACGCAAATCCGCAGCGCCGAGGTTATCTTCTAACTGCTCGATTGAACGCGGCCCGATGATGGGGCTGGTGATGCCCGGCTGGGTCAGCAGCCAGGCCAGCGCAATCTGAGAGATGGATACCCCTCGCTGTCGGGCGATCTCATCCACCGCATCCAGCACTTTCCAGCCGTAATCCGTGAAGTAACGGCTGACATTCCGCTGGCTGCCCGCCTCGGTTTGATCTTTGCGGTATTTGCCGCTCAAAAAGCCGCCCGCCAGCGGACTGTACGGAATGACCCCTAAGCCGTATGTTTGGCAAACCTCAGCCAGTTCACGTTCGTATTCGGCGCGATGAACCAGATTGTAGTGCGGTTGCAGCGAATCGAAGCGTGCCAATCCCAGTTTATCGGACGCCCACAACGCCTGCATCAAACGCCAGGCCGGATAATTGGAGCAGCCAATATAACGCACCTTACCCTGCCGTACCAGATCGTCTAACGCCGATAAAGTTTCCTCAATCGGCGTCTGATCGTCATACCAGTGGGTTTGATACAGGTCAATATAATCGGTTTGCAATCGGCGCAGCGATTGTTCAACCGCATGAAAGATATGTGCGCGGGATAAACCTTCATCATTGGGGGCTTCGCCCACCTTTCCCCTTACCTTTGTGGCAATAATGACTTCGTGGCGGGGGATTCCCTTACGTTTCATCCAGTTACCGATGATGGTTTCGGCAACTCCGCCCGGATTACCCGCTACCCAACGGGAATAGATATCGGCTGTGTCAATGAAATTGATGCCGGCTTCAAACGAGCGGGTCAAAATTCGATAGGACTCTTCCTCGCTCGCCGTCCAGCCAAACTGCATACTGCCCATGCACAAGGCGGAGACTTTGAGGCCTGTGCGGCCTAACTTACGATATTCCATTTCCCTCTTTTCCTCCTTTGGTTGGAATGAGATTGCACCGTTGAGATTATAAAACAGATGGTGTTTCATATCATCAAAAATCGGTTAGAATTGAGCCAACCTATCAGATCTTTCTCTCCACCTATGACCCCCTCTTATAATCCGCTGGATGACTTAAACGCTGCGTTACGCTACTGGTGGCTGATCGTCCTGCTGATGACCGCCGGGGTAATTCTCGGCTGGCTTTTCTTTCAAATCCAGCCACCGCTCTACGAAGCCCGCGCCGAGATTGCCCTGAACGTAGATCTCAGCCGCACCGGCACTCTAAGCGATAAAAATCAAGACATTCTTATTAATACCACCGGCCGGTTAATGGCTTCTGAACCAATAATGGATGATTTGCGTCAACAAGCCATGCAAGCCGGTTGGCTGGTATCAGATGATAATTTTCAACGAACCTTTTTCATCGAACGTAAAGCCGAAAGCTACATCCTGCGCGTTCAACACCGCAACCCACAGGCTGCTCTTGCCTTAGCCGATCATTGGAGCGATCTGGCTTTACGCGCACTTGAAACCGCATTCCTAAGTGCCTTACAGGCTGACCAGCTGGAACGCTATCTAGACGGGCTGACCACCTGCCTTCAACAACAGCCCATAAGCGGTGTTGAAAATGTGGTGTGTCCTTTTCAAAACAGCCAGCAAATTCAGGCCGAAATAACCAGAACCGGTGAGCGAATTCTCACTGCACGGGCCAACGCACGCGGTCTCATCCCCGGCATGCGTTTCACGCTTACCCGCCCCGCGGTTTTACTCCCGGAGCCGGTTCAATTTCAGCGCAGCAATTACCTTCTGGCAGGCGCGTTGATTGGTCTGATTGGGGCGCTGGCCGCCATCCATCTGCGCCTGCCGGAACGCCTGTTCAAGAGGGGTTGATTTGCGTCAGCGGCTGGAATCCTACCTCTATCATTTCTTGTGGGCTGTTTTGCTCCTGCTTCTGCCGGTAACCAGTCTGCCGCTTCTCTCAAAACTTGCCGGGGGGAGCATGGTTGCGCCGGCTGCGGCCATCCCGCTTGGTTTGCTTTTGCTCATTTTCGGGCCGCTCTATTTTTACCGGCAGCCCCAATTGCCACGAGTGGTAATTCCCCTCTTTGCCTTTATTTTGCTGACGGTTTTAAGCACCGCGCTGGCTTTTTTTATCGAATTTCCTTTATTTCGGGATGTTGATCGCCTGCGGAATGGGCTTTCTGGCTTTCTCACGCTCACTATTGGTGTTTCATTTTTTCTTGCGGCTCTGGTTTTAACCAACTCACCAGAACGACTGGCCTTTTTCTTCCAGTGGATCAATATCAGCGGTGGCCTTGTTCTGCTCTGGGCGGGTTTGCAGTCCGCTTTCTGGTACATAGGCGGTGACTATCCTGACTGGATGAGAGAAATTCAACACCTGATCTCATCCAGCGGCAGTTTGTACATCCGGCGCACCACAGGTTTTGCCTTTGAACCTTCCTGGCTGGGACACCAGTTGGTAGTATTCTATTTACCCTACTGGCTGGCAGCCTCTTTCCGCCGTTCCAGTGTTTTCCGCTGGCGCCTCTGGAAGTTTACCGCCGAAAACCTTCTGTTTGGCGGGGGAGTGTTGATTCTGGTGCTTTCACTGGCCCGCAGTGCCCTGCTCTCTTTCAGTTTATCGGTCGGCTGGTTAATCCTGCTGACCACAGCCCGCTTTGCAGGGTGGTTGCACCACAAGTTGCTTGCCCAGCGCAGTCAACCGCTTCCCAAGCCGGCTTCTCTTTTGCTCAAAAGCAGTATCTGGCTGGTTATTTTCAGCCTCTACGCTGGTATTTTACTGGCAGGCACCTACATCCTCACCCGTCTCGATCCGCGCATGGCAGACTTATTCCGCGTGCTCAGCAATCCCTACACGCCATTGGAAGCCGCAAATTACCTGTTTTTTGGTGAGCGGGTGGCTTTCTGGATAACCGGATTGCAAATATTCAATGATTTTCCCCTGTTTGGAGTGGGGTTGGAGAACGCCGGCTATTTCTTCCCGGAAAAATTGCCCCTGTTTGGCTGGACGGTGGTCGAATCTCACAAAATGTATTACACCACTGCCCTGCCCAACACGCTCAGCCTGTGGATTCGTTTGTTGTGTGAAACGGGGATCGTGGGTTTTTCGCTGTTTTTGAGTTTTTTATATCTGCTCTGGCAGACCAGCCGAGTGCTCATTCAGAATCAACAGCCGCTGATTGCCACCCTTGCCCTGACCGCTCAACTTACCATGATCGCTTTTTTAATGGAAGGAATGAGCGTTGATACTTTTGCTTTTCCTTATTACTGGTTAATTTTTGGCTGGCTGGCGGCCGCACTTAATTTCAATAGCAACTCACCTCACCTGCCGCGCGAGGGTCAGGGGGTTTCCCCCGCTGGAGCAAACGGGCAGACCAGCTTGCTTTCAAACGAACGCCGGTAAATTTGCGGCGGATCACTCATCACGAGGATCGCATACGCATCAATAAACGGCTCGTGGGTATCCTTACAACCGATTACGATCACCTCTTCCCCGTGCGGAAAATAAGCCATCGGTTCTTCCATAGGCAGCAAAACAGTATAGAAAGTATCCCAAGACACAATGGAGATCGTAAAACGAGAGTAAGGGCGCGCTTTGAGGGGTAGATTCGGCTGCGGCTCGCCATTATTGGCAGGGTAAAAACGAGGGTAAAGTCCCAGTCCGGAATTCAAATAGGCATTCGGGCTGTTCATAAACCCCCTGAACGTATCTTTATCTATACGCAACCCTGCCGCGTTGATTTTTTCATATAAAGTGAGGGGGTTGAGGGGCGGATATCGCTCCGGGATGAAGGTCTTGTTCAGGGGGAGAGAAAGCCCGGCTAATAGAAAGAGCGCCCCCAACATAATGGGGATACCCACTTTTTGCGGCGGTGATGAATGTTGCAAAGAATCCGCTGGCCGGCTTAAGTCCAGTTGCCATTTGCGGGAGAGATCAATGCCCAGCCAGTCCAGCACCCAGCGTAGCAGGACCAACACCCCAATCGCAAAATAGACCAGTATCACCCAGTCCATCGGCACCAGGTAGCGCCAGCCCGAATTGCGCGCCAGCGAATTTGCCAGAAAATATCCCGGCAGCATCATCAAAGGCACCAAACCGGCGGCCCCTTTGCGCTGCCAGGCCGCGCCCACCCCCACTGCCAGAAATATCAAATTGAGCGGTAGAAATATACCTGCCCCTGCCGGCAGTTCACCGGTCCACTGCCGAACATCTTGCCAGTATGGGGCTTCGAGAGTGTGACGCAAATCGTGCAAGGCAAAGGTGTTGGGCAGCAGCATGACAGTCATAATCATATTATGGAAAAAATGGCGCGGAACATAAGCAAATCGTTCCAAACCATCCAATATGTTACTCAGCGGTTGAGTCGCATTCGGCTGGAAAAAATGATCAGCGGCTGCCAGTTGCCTTTCCAACGGGACTATGCCACGCGGCTCGTCGGTCAGGATGCGACTTTCCAGAATCGCACGAATTTTAATCATTAAGTACGGTTCGTTATAACCCCGGGGTATCTCCAACATGAACGGCAGAACGGTCAGGATGACCATGAAGATAAGCACACCTGAACTCAACAGCCACTTCTTTATCCGCTGGAAGTTGGCCGCCCATGCCAGCAGCAGCACAAAAGGCAAAACCATCAAGGCGTTGGGGCGCACCAGCATCGCCAGACCCAAAAAACCACCTGCCAGCACAGCATCTGCCCACGCGGTTCGCTGCTGGCCGCTCCTCAACCAGCGGAAGGCAAATAATGCGAAAATGACCAATAACAAGGCGGTTGGGTATTCCGTCAATAACAGTTTTGAATGTGAAATCTTAATATACGGTGTGGCTGCAATCGCATTGCGCTGATGAAAAGCAGCCAGCAGGCCCATCAATACACCTGCCGGGCGATTGATCATCTGGCTGCCCAGTAGAAACAGCATGGCGGGCATCAACGCCAGTACCGCAATTTGTAAATTGATGGTTTCTTCATACCCCTGCCCGACAACCGCGTGAATGAATGCCAGGAACATGGCATATAACGGCTTATCCATAGGAATACCGTTGAATACACCCTGACCCAGCAGAATATATTGCGCGGCAAGATCGTAAAATTCAGCATCCGAGTAGGGATAGAAAAGATAATTGGGGGGACGCGGGCCGGGCGCAAAGTAACTGTGTTTTAGCGGGGTAACATACCAGAGCAGAAAGGCAAACAACCATAAAGCAAA
>DLXG01000118.1 GCA_003448875.1 Anaerolineaceae bacterium | reverse complement strand
CAACATTCATTGCTGGACGAATACCGGCATTGAAGAGGTCAGTTTCTAAGTAGATTTGTCCATCGGTGATAGAGATTACATTAGTGGGTATATAAGCGGAAACATCTCCAGCCTGGGTTTCCACTATCGGCAAGGCGGTAAGGGAACCACCACCATATTCAGGGGCTAATTTAGCTGCTCTTTCCAGGAGTCGGCTGTGGAGGTAAAAGATGTCACCAGGGTAAGCTTCTCGTCCTGGGGGACGCCGGAGTAGAAGGGAAAGTTGCCGATAAGCCCAGGCATGTTTGTAGAGATCGTCGTAAATAACCAGAGCGTGCTTTCCTTGTTCCATAAACTCCTCGCCAATGGCACAACCAGAGTAGGGAGCCAGGTATTGTAATGGAGCTGGGTCTGAAGCGTTAGCGGCGACAACAATAGTATGTGCCATAGCCCCATATTTTTCTAAGGTAGCAATCACCTGAGCTACTTTGGATGTTTTCTGACCAATGGCTACATAAATACAAATCAGGTCTTTCCCTTTTTGATTGATGATCGTATCAATGGCAATTGCTGTTTTACCTGTCTGACGGTCACCAATAATTAACTCGCGTTGCCCTCTTCCAATCGGGATCATCGCATCAATCGCTTTGATACCGGTCTGCACCGGCGTATCCACATCTTGACGTTCAACTACACCCGGTGCAATTCTTTCCAACGGGCGGTAACGGCTGAACACAATCGGGCCTTTGCCATCAATTGGCTCTCCCAAGGCATTGACCACCCGCCCAATCAGACCATCACCAACCGGCACGGAGGCAATCCGGCCGGTAGAGCGAACCTGCATACCTTCCGAAACAGTCAGGTAATCCCCTAAAATAGTCACCCCCACTCTGTCTTTTTCAAGGTTGAAGGCGATTCCCATCACACCATTTTCAAATTCAACCAGTTCCTGAGATTGTACACCGGCCAGTCCTTCAACCTGTGCAATTCCATCTCCTGCTTCGATCACCGTTCCAACATTGCGGATTTCGAGTTGTGGTTGAAAGGATTGAATTTTTTCTTGAAGGTCGCTGGTTAACTGTCTGACTAGGTCGGTCATTGAGCCTCCGCTTGGAAGTAAGGTTGTTCGGGCAAATTTACCGCTAACAATTAGAGTCCACCTGCCAAATTAACGGGTTAAATCATACTAGAAACGAAAGCCTTTGTCCAGTTTCAAGCATGGACAAAATTC
Source organism: Anaerolineaceae bacterium (assembly GCA_003448875.1). Taxonomy (GTDB): domain Bacteria; phylum Chloroflexota; class Anaerolineae; order Anaerolineales; family Anaerolineaceae; genus Bellilinea. The sequence continues at coordinate 15,647 of DLXG01000118.1, read as the reverse complement.
ATCCATTTTTATTTTGAGAAATACTGAAGAGCGAGCCGCAGCCTCTCTTCTACATCTTCAGAGGCATCTCGCGGCAGTGATTGAATTGCACTTTGTGCTTCAACCACACTATACCCTAATGCAGTCAAAGCCTCCAAAACCTGTAAATCAACATCCATCAAACTTACGGCCTGCTGCAAGGGGCCGCCTTCGCCCACTTTACCCTGTAAGTGTAATAAAATTTTTTGGGCTGTTCGTTTTCCAACACCAGGCACCCTTGCGAATAAATCCGCTTGTTCGCTGAATACCGCCTGACGGATGTTTTCCACCGAAAGGGTCGAAAGAATGGATAATGCCATCCGTGGGCCAACACCATTTACCCCTAAAAGAAGAATGAAAAAGTCCCTCTCCATTTCTGACTCAAAACCATAAATTGACCATCCATCTTCACGCACCACCAGATGGGTGTGCAGAAATACCGCCTCGCCGGTGCGTGCCTGCCGGGCTGTTGTGGTGGGTACAAACACCTTTACCCCCACGCTCCCCATTTGAACGATGAGACTGTCCCGTTCCGTGCGAACAACTTCACCTTGTATTGTCACGATCATAGATTATCACCGTCCTCTTGTTTCATCTGCCTTACCCGCCTCTGGTTGAAGATCTCATAAACGCACAATGCTGTGGCAACAGCCAGATTCAGAGAGTCGCTCTTACCCCGCATGGGAATCGCCACCGTCTCATCACAAATCGCATAATGTTTTTCCTGCAAGCCATGCCGTTCGCTGCCCATTAACAACACCATCCGGCTGGGATATTTGTAGAAGTGATAATCCTGAGGGGCTTTATCGGATGTTCCGATGACCGGGATCGAATGAATCTTTTTCCAATAGACAAATTGTTGAAAGGTTGCCTTAATCAACACCTGATTGAAAATTGCTCCCATACTGGCTCGAATGCTGGACGGATCAAACGGGTCAGTACATTGATCCAACAGGATTACCCCTCTGACTCCGGCAGCGTCGTTGGTACGCAAAATAGTGCCGAGATTTCCCGGATCAGCCACCGAGTCTAAAGCCACCCATACCTCTCCATCCACAGGAACGGTTTTTTCTAAATCACTCCAGTATTGATGTACGACGGCAGCGATTCCCTGCGGACCGTCTTTGGAAGAAAGGGAATAAAACACTTCTTCACTCACGGGCAGAACTTTCCCGTTGCCGGCCTGGTACTTTTCGATCATTTGAAGACCGAACAAACTATCCAATAAAGTTGGGCAGTAAATCAAATATTCGATCTGCCAGTTTGAAGCCAGTGCTTCACCGACGATTCGCAATCCTTCAATAAAAAATAATCCGCTTTGCTGGCGCTCCTTCCGCTCGCGCAATTTTCGGATTTGCTTGATGGTCGGATTAGATAAACTCGTAATCATCCCTGCAAATCTCTAAACCGCACACTATGCAAATGACAAATGGCAATCGCCAGCGCATCCGCCGCATCATCTGGGTATGGTATTTCCTCCATGTTGAGCAAAGCCTTAACCATGTATTGCACCTGCTTCTTATCAGCGGAACCATAACCGGCAACTGCCTGTTTGACTTCAAGGGGAGTGTATTCGCTCACTTCAATCTGATTTTCAGCCATGGTGAGCAGCGCTACCCCTCTGGCTTGCCCTACAGCAATGGCTGTGGTCACATTCTTTTGAAAAAATAATTTCTCCACCGCCGCACTTTCTGGACGGTGGAGTTGGATAATCTTTTTCAATTCTTCATGTAAGAGAAGCAACCGTTGCGCTAAGACCATGTTGGGGGGTGTGGTAATTGTTCCGTAGTCCACCAGCAGAATACCATCTCTGGTATCTCGGACTAAACCGAAACCGGTTGTTGCGACCCCCGGATCAATACCCACCACTAACACGAGGATTATTCCTCTGCCAGGGTTGCCAGTGCCTCCTCAGAGATGCGCAGATTATGATACACATTCTGCACATCATCCAGATCTTCAAGGCTTTCAATTGCCCGCAAGACCTGTAAAGTTTCCTCTGTCCCAAGTTCCATTTCAGAAGTAGGAATCATCCGCAAGCCGGCATCTTCAGGCTGATAACCCGCCTGCCTCAAAGCATCCGAAAGGGTCTTGAACGATTCAACCGGGCCAATAATCTCAATCGTCCCATCATCATAATTGACATCTTCAGCACCGGCCACTACAGCCACATCGAACAATTTTTCCATGACTGACTCATCACCGGGCACGGCAAAATAAGCAGCACGCTTAAACTGCCAGGCTACCGAACCGGCCTCGCCAAGACTTCCGCCTGCGCGGGTGAGAACATGGCGTATTTCCGCCACCGTGCGGTTGCGGTTTTCTGTCACACATTCAATCATTAATGCAACACCGTGAGGTGCATACCCCTCGTAAAATACCTCTTCAAACGCTGCACCTTCTTTCGATTCGCCCGTACCGCGTTTAATCGCCCGTTCAATATTTTCTTTGGGCATGTTCTGACTGCGCGCCTTTTCAACTGCCAGTCTCAGCCGAAAATTGGTTGCCGGGTCTCCACCACCTTCCCGAGCCGCAAGGACAATTTCCCGCGTCAGGCGGGTAAACAATTGCCCTCGCTTGGCGTCCATAGCGCCTTTCTTGCGTTTAATGGTTGCCCACTTGGAATGACCAGACATATAGAGTTCTCCTTAAACCTGAACAAGTGCCAAACGGTCAAAATTTCCTAAATTATACCATGCCCCCGAGTGGTGGATTGCTCTTTTCTTAAACAAGTTGCCGGTAAGCCCGAACTTACAGGATGTTTACAACCCGCTAAACGATATTGATTTATCACCGAAATACTACTAAATTATAACCATAAACATTCCTCAATCTATCCAGTCTTAAGAATCACGATGAAATTAACGAAATTTTTCTTGTTGTTACCTCTTTTGATCAATTCAATCCTTTTGCCCATGGATAAAGCCATCCCTATCACCGGTTTGCCTGTTTATCTGGACGGACGTCCTCCATTTATTATTCAACTGACCCAGAACCCGTTGGAATCCTTCATCGAACAGGTGGCAAAACCCCAATCCAGCCCTTACCCGGTTGGATTGTTTCACCCGCTTCTCTTACAAGCGGAGATCATCCAACAGCCAAAGAACAATCCTGCTTTTGTCAGTACCGATGCACAAAAGTTAACTCAATTCAGCCTGGCCGGTCAATACGGGGTGACCGCCTTACTCGCCCATAATTACCTTATAGGGGAAGCGTTTTTCAAAATTAAAGAGGGTGATGTATTCACCCTTGTATATGGTGATAAAACTTTTCAAGAATACCGCGTTGAGGAAATCCGCCGCTATCAGGCACTCACCCCCAACAGCCCATATTCAAAATTTATCAATCTGGCCGACCCGGATAAAAAGGTCATTACAGCGGCCGATCTGTTTTATGATATTTTTACCCAAAAAGGCACGCTGATTCTTCAAACCTGTATTGAAAAAGACGGGGAACTTTCGTGGGGGCGTCTTTTTATAATCGCAAAACCACTTGAGCCGCTAAACGTATACTCACTTCAATAAGTCGGCCGCTCTTCACCGATTGAAAAAGGATCTCCTACCGGTTGAGCAACCACGATCAAGCGGTGGGTATTAGTCCATTCCGGCCAGCAGGTTACGAGGGTCACCCGCTCATCTTCCGAAGGTAAAATCCATCGCGCGTTCTCCAGCCGGGTTTGAACATCTACATTGCGCTCCGGCAAAATCATCACATTGACCACCTGATAACGAAAACCCACTGTTCCCCCAATCAGAACAATTTCATCACCCGGTTGGACTTTGTGTAAATTTTCAAAGACCTTGCCATCCACATTGTGATGACCAACCAGCACAGAATTTCCAATCTGCCCCAAAACTGCCGACCCGGAATACCACCCTACTGCAAACTTATTCGGAGCCTGCCACTGTTCGTACACCTCCCCCCCAATTCGGGTTTGTTTTGCTTTAATCGGCACAACGGGCGCATCCAATTCAATGGACGGAATGACCAGGCGGGTTGGGATCACCGCCGGCCGTGTTGGCTCGGCAGTTGGAGTGGTCTGTAAATCAGGGGTCGCGGATAGGTGCTCACTCTGATTGTTTTGGGTAGGTATCACTGCCGGTAAGGTTGGTAATGGAGGCAGTGAAGGAACAATCCCTCGCGAGGATTCCGTTTCCAGGCTTAATGGTACGGATAAGGGTATGAAACCGCTCTCCGCTTGATTTTTTTCCCAATCCTCAAAACTGGCAAACTTTACACCCGCCAGTTCAGCCATAGACAGTACCGAACCGGCAATACCAATTACAACCAGTACCACACCGATAAGGATTAACGGTTTTGATTTCAGATTGACCACTTACCTGATTCTCTTCAATGATGCTTTGGTTATCGAGCCTTGATTATAAACCCATTCACTCCTCACCCGTGTTGAGTTTATAACCTAACCGGTCAATATTAATAATACGCTCGGCAAAGGCGGGGTCAACCTCTTCAAACTTCTGGCGGAGCAGATAAACCAAATATTTGATGCGTTGGCGGGCTTGCGGAAAATCCCTTCCCCAAACTCCTTGGGCAATTTTTTGATAATGGACAATTTCCGGCGCATGTTTGGCCAGCATCAGCAGCACACCGAATTCCTTACCCGTCAATTGTATACGAGTGTTGCGCAGGCGAACTTCCCGGGTTTGGGTATCAATGGCCAATCCAATTTGAGGGAAGACATAACGGTTACCTTCGCGATTGGATTTAGAGCGGCGTAAAACAGCATTAACCCGTGCCACCACTTCGGCTTTGTAGAACGGCTTGGTCATGTAGTCATCCACCCCCTTTTGCAAGCAGGTGACCACATTATCTTTATTGGTCAAGGCTGTGACTACAATGATTGGTGTATTGGTTACCTCTCGAAGCCGTTCTACGGTTTCCCAACCGTCCATCTCCGGCATCATCAGATCCAACACAATCAAATCAGGGAAGCTGAGACTGACTTTGTTCAATGCCTCCCTGCCATTCGAAGCACTTAGCACATCAAAACCAGCATGCCGAAGGATTTGTTTGAGCAAAAATGCGGTATCTTGATCATCCTCGACGACCAGGATGCGCGGGCGTTCGCTCGCATAAAATTCATCCAGATCTGCTCCAACTTCTTCAACTGGTGTTTCCATCGCTTTTTTCCTCCTTGGCAAAAATTGAAAAATCAAAAACCGGCCCCAGGCCGGTTTCGCTATTGGCTCCCTGAATGCCTGCCCCGATGGATTGCGGGCAAAGCGACCAGTTTCAGCATTCAGATCAACGCCGCCTCTCTAAAAGAGTATGAAAAAATTTTTAAATGAGACTTAATTGCTCAAAAATAAGAAGTTAATTTCATTATAGTAAAAAAAAATGGTTTGTCAATACTAACCATCATTAAACTATAAAAAACCGCTTGTTCAGGAAGCAGCCTCACTGACTACTGGATTGATTAACTCACCGATTCCTTCTATGGTAATCTGAACTTTATCACCGGCTTCCAGTTTTCCAACCCCAGCCGGTGTGCCGGTCAAAATTAAGTCACCCGCTTCCAGCGTCATCACTGAGGAAATAAAGGCAATCAATTGGGGAATAGAAAAAACCATATCACGCGTTGAAGCCATCTGTCGAACATCCCCATTCACCCGGCAGGTGATTAAGAGGTCATAAGGATCAATTTCCGTTTCCAACCACGGCCCAACTGGGCAAAAGGTATCAAAACCTTTTCCACGAGTCCATTGACCGTCCTTCCTTTGTAAATCACGGGCTGTTACGTCATTGGTTATGGTGTAACCGAATACAAACCGGTTAGCATTTTCTGCCGTTATCCAGCGCCCCCTTTTCCCAATGACCACCCCTAATTCTGCCTCGTGTTCAACCTGCTTGGACTGCGGTGGGAGAACAATTGCCTGCCTGTGACCGATTAAACTAGAGGGAGGTTTAAGAAAGATTAAGGGGATCTCAGGCACCTCAACCCCGTGTTCACGGGCATGGTCTACATAATTCCTGCCAATGCAAATAATTTTTGTAGGTTGAACGGGAGGCAGTAAAGTCACCGACTCGATCGGCATTTCTGCCGGCAAACGGCGGTAATCGCCAAAGATATTCCCGTCAATTGGACCGACCTTATTCTCATAAATCCATCCCCAGCGGGGTTCTTGTCTTTCAACTTGATAACGAACAAATCTCATACCACCCTCGCAATTCTGAAATTTTCATAGAGTTTAACACAGAACAAAGAAACACGGTATAATATTGCCAACTCCCAAGGGGCGGATAGCTCAGTAGGTTAGAGCACATCCCTTACAAGGATGGGGTCGCAGGTTCGAGTCCTGTTCCGCCCACAAATTAATCAGAATCTGCCGCGCATGGATTGACCATAACCGGTCAATTCCACATATCCGTAACCGCGTACTGGAACATCCCCAATGTTTCCCTCGCTAAAAACCGCTCCCTCCCAATAAACATACGAAACAACCAGTTCTTGATTGGGTATAAGGGGGCGTACATTTAAGGTCAGGTCAATTGAGGGGATTTTTATCGTCCACCCAGATGGATAGACTGCACCAGTCGTTGGGCTTGTCCATTGGTTGTGGACAACAACTTCGAATTCCTTGAAATTGAATAATTGGGTTTGTCCATTCGGTAATATGATGGTTGCCGTGGAAAAACGATCGATACTTCCATCTTCGTTTCTTAAAGTGAATAACATGATCTCTGTGTCATTATCCAGTTGTAGAGAAAACCAGTCCCAACCAATCTGGTCTTGACCCAAAGCACTGCTGCTAAATTCGTGATCCATCCAGCTCAAACCGCTCACCTGGAATTCTTCACCCAAAAGGTAGATCTCACCTTTCGTTTCAAGCCTTGTTTGACTGATGTAATATGAAGCATTCCCAATCTCTTCGCCTTTACGGCTGTATCCTTGATCCCCCTGAAGAATCTCGCCTTTTAGATTTCGCAGATTGAACGCAATACGAACCTGATCAGTTTCGGCTTTCATGAGATATTCATTTTCTCCAACCTGTCTAACCTGCCAGTTCTCCAGCCAGACTTGATACAAAGGTTCGCCTACTGCCCCGGCAAGACCCGCCGCTCCCCGCCCTATTTTCTCACTTGTAAAGAACTGGCTGTTTTGGACATCGGTCAAGGCAAAGTGTGCCAGATAGACCTGTTCAACACCCCACTCCGATGGCCGCTCAACCCGCATTTCCGGGGATACCAAAGCCCGCCGAAAGAAAGTTAATTGATATCCAAAACGTCTGCCCCCTTCGGTTGCAAGATTACCCGTGTAATACCACCATTCCGTTTGATAATCCTCATGCGCTCCGTGATCTTTGGGGAATTCGAAAGATATCGGTGCTTCCGCTCGAGCAAATTGCCCTTCAACCTCAAATTCCAAATTGTCCAGCACCCCTGCCTGACCGGCGACTGACTTTTCCTCGGCCCTAAAACCGGCTATCCAGCCAATAATAACGGCAAACACGATCAATCCTAGCATGAATACGGGTTTTCCTCTACTCATAACGAATCGCCTCCGCCGCTGAAAGCCGGTTCATCTTGATAGCCGGTAATACTCCCGCCAAAAGTGCAGCCCCTAGTGCAATCATCACCGCCAGTAAAAACGCCAGTGGATTTACAGAAAGCAGAATTGTCCAACCAAATGAACGTAAATTGATGACCTCTATAAGAATAATCGCCAGCACAAAACCGGTTGGTGCAGCAAGCAAACCGGCTATCAGCCCCATCAAACCTGTTTCAAGCATCACCAAGCGCCATAATTCTCTCCCCGTTACTCCCAGTGCTTTCAGGATTCCGGTTTCACGTTGTTTTTCAATTTGCAGTAAAGAGAGTGTGCTGAGTATGCCGATAATTGCCACCAGTGTTGCCAGTATTCGCAGAGCGGCTGTAATAGCGAAAGTGCGGTCAAACACTTCCATCACATCATCGCGCAAAGCAGCATTAGCCCGTACTAGTAAGGCTTGCTCCGTTTGCAAACTTTGTTGAATTTGTCTGGCGGCATCATCCGGATTGACACCCTCTTTCAGGCGCAATCCAATAGCAGTTACCGCCTCGTCATCCCACCATCGGCGGTAAACATCCTGCCACATCAAGACACTGCCCTCACTGGAAGCATAATCATAAAATATTCCTGCGATCTTGAAGCTTTGCTCTCCTCGCGGGGTTTGAAATTCAATTACTTCGCCGGTTTTCAAATTTGTCCGGTTTGCCAGCGGTTCAGAGATGATAACCTGCCCTTGCTGCATGGCTGATGTGATCTGATCACCGTTTCCGACGGCTTCTTTGAATAGCCTCTCTGCGCCGATCTGCGGGTTATCGGTTGCTGAAAGATTGACTTCTCCAATTTGTGCGATAGCGCGGGTTGCCCTTAGAGTATCAATCCTTTCTATATCATCTCTACTGCGTAATTGTTCCAACACACTCGGGTCTATCGGCAGCAATGATGAATTGGCATTAAATCCCGGTACCGAGATATACACATCGCCTTGTAAGGTCTGTTCCAGCCATTGAGTTACGGTAAAACGAAAACTATCAATCATCAAACTGACACCAATCGTTACCGCAACAGCCACCATTAATGCCGAGACCGCCACGGCTGTCCGGCTGAGCGAATTCAATAAGTTTCCCGGTGCCATCTTTCCCAGAAATCCAAACACATTCCCCAATAATGGTCTGATGCTCTCCAAAAACATTTTCATCAAAAGAGGCGCAAATAACGCCACTCCTACCACTACCAAAAAAGTTCCCCCAAAACCAAACAACAAACTATGGCTGGGAATCTGGAATACAACATAACCGGCACTGACCAGCAATAAACCGCCTCCGCTCAACAGCCACACTGCTGATTTTGCTTTTCTCTCTAAACCGGAGCGGGATAATGCCAGCCGCGGCTCAACTGACGCAGCTTCCAGCGCTGGCGGGATCGCCGCCCCCAAAGTAGCCAGCACACCTACTATGCCGCCCTTTATTAAACTTTCAATGGGAATGCCAACGGATTGGACTGTGGTGGTGAAATACAGGTCATTGATAGTTTGAGAAACCATCCCAACCGTGTTTCGCCCCATCAAAAACCCCAGCAGGATCCCCAACCCCGACCCAATCAAGCCAATTAACAATGCTTCTCCGCTGACCAGCAAAAAAAGCTCGCGCCGAGTCACTCCCAAACTGCGCATGACCCCAAATAAATCCCTTCGCTGAACAACCGAGAAGGTCATTGTGTTGTAAATCAGGAACAGCCCAACTACCAGCGCCAGTAGCGATAATGCCGAAAGGTTTAACTGGAACGCTTCGGTCATCTGACGGATACTCCCCTGCCTTGCCTCTACACTCTCTATCCTCAAGTCGGGCGGGAGTTGTGCCTTGATTTTTTCAACCTCTGCAAGATTCGCAGCGGGTATGATCAGGTCAATCCGGTCTAAATAACCGACCTTTCCGCTGATTTCCTGAACCGTTGCAATATCGGCCAGCAATACCCCCTCCAAACTTCGCGCTGCAAGACGGTCTTCTGGCATTAAAATCCCTGCTATCCAAACCGATTGCTGCTTCCCCGCCACTTCAATAAATACTTCTTCTCCTGTGTTAACACCCAATCGTTCTGCCAGACCGGAGGATATCATCACCGCACCGGGTCTGGTCAACAGGTAATAAAACGCCTGCCCACTGAATGAGTCTGGCGTCCAGTAATCTCGAAAAGCCCGGTCTACAAACGGATCAATCCCTAACAGTTGAAAAGCCTGCCCATTCACAGCCGGTATAGAAACATATTCAGAAACAATTGGGGCGGCAACCCGCAATACACCCGCTCTTCGCAACCGGACATATTCTTCTTCTCGGATCGCGGTACCCGATGAGACAATCTGATGGGTTGCCTTACCGGTAATCACCTCCGTACTGAGTTCAAAAGCCCGGCTGGCGCTGGCATTTGCGAGATCAATTGAAACCATCACCGCAACGCCCAGTGCAACCCCTAGCAAAATCAGTAAACTATGCCATCTGCGGCGTAATAACGTTTGAACGGCAATTTGGACTAAACTTTTTGGCATCAAAACCCCGTACTCCCTGTCAGGTATGCTCAATCAGTTGCCCGTCCCGCAGATCCACTATTCGGTCGGCAATCCCAGCCGCCTCGCGGCTATGGGTAACCATGATCAGGTTTTTGTTCATTTGCCTTGTCAAACGATCAAGCAAAGTCAGCAACTTCTTGCTATTTGTTTCGTCCAGATTTCCGGTTGGTTCATCGGCCAATACCAGTAATGGATCATGGACAAGCGCTCTGGCAATGGCGACTCGCTGTTGTTCTCCTCCAGAGAGACGATCCGGGTAGGCATTTTTTCGGTCAAGCAGCCCCACCTCATCAAGTAAGGTTTCTGCCCGCTCCAGTCCAACATGGTCTGCCTGATGATTTAAGTCAAGTGGCAAAATTACATTTTGCCATACGGTTAGGGTAGGTATGAGATTGAAAAATTGAAAGATAAAGCCAATTTTTTCCCGTCGAAACAGGGTGCGCTGGTGCTCGTTCAGCTCATTCAAGCAAATCTGATCAACAATAACCTGCCCGCCATCCAATCGGTCAATTCCACTCAGTACATTGAGTAACGTGGTTTTACCGCTTCCGCTCTTTCCAACAACCGCCAGCATTTCACCTTTAGCGAGTGTCAGGTTGACACCGTCCAAAATAACCCGCTTCTGGTTGCCTTCTTGATAGGATTTCTTAAGATTGATTAATTGAATAAAACCAAATGGCTTTTTTCCATTGGATGAGATTTGCACAGTCTCGCGATTTTCAAGTATACGGTTCATCTGGATAAATTTCCTCTCAACATAACACTAATCTGATTGTAATGATAAAAGATCGAATTGTAAAAATACTGTATAAAGGCAAACTATTAAAACAAAAACTGGCGAAAGCCCGTTGAATTCAAAAAATCCATTAAAACCAACGTTTCCTGGCAAAGATATATAAAGCAATTCCAATCATGAATAAACACACCCCTAATATCAATTCCCAGGCGATTGGATTTTCTTGCAATGGAAGTTCCACATTCATTCCATAAAAACTGGTGATCATGGTTGGCAAACTGACCAGGATGGTTACAGACGCGAGAATCTTCATCACCACGTTCAGGTTATTGGAGATGATGGAAGCAAACGCATCCATCATACTGCTCAGAATGTTTGACGAGATATTCACCATTTCAATGGCCTGTTGATTTTCCGTGATGACATCTTCTAACAAGTCTTCATCATCCGGGTACATTCGAAAGAGTTGCGTCCGCTGCAGTCTTTCCAGTAATAGTTCATTCGCTTTTAGAGCAGTTGTGAAATAAACCAGGCTTTTCTGGTACTGCAATAACTCTAAAACCTCTTTATTCTGTTGAGACTGCTGCAAGCGGTCTTCGGTTTGTTCCACATTCCGATTAATCTCCCGTAAATATGCCAGGAATTTGGAGGCATTGCTTAACAAGATACGCAACACGAAACGGATGCGTTTTGCAGTGGACAAACCCTTAACCCGCCCGCTCTCAAATTCTCGGATAATGTCAGTTTGCCAGCGGCACACAGTGATGATATATCGGTCGGTGAGAATAATGCCGAGCGGTATAGTGATGTATGGAGCATCCGCTTTTGGCCCTTGATAATACGGAATACGGATTAAGATCAACATTTTTCCATCATCTTCCCGCTCGGTACGCGCCCGCTCATCCAGGTCGAGCGGATACGTGATAAAGTCCATCGGGATGCCTTCTACTGTTAGGCGTTCAATCTCATCCGGCGTTGGATCTACTACGTTGATCCAGCAGTTTGGGATAAATTCATCTAAATGAATCAAGCCGTTTTCAGTGCTTTTATAAATTTTGATCATAACCCCTCGCCAATTATTTTTTAACTCACCTCAATTTTACTACCTGACACGATTTTGCGATTTTTATAAAAAATTAATCCTTTCGTGATATAATCAAATCACTCCGGGGATGAACGGTCTCGACGGGAGAGGCTGATCCCGGACTGCGAGCCGAGAGGTGCCGAACTCGTTAAATCAGCACAAAAAATAAGTGCCAATCGCACAAACTACGCTGCTCTTCCTCTGGCTGCCTAAGCCGAGTTGAGCGCAAATGGTCTCCACGTGAGGCCACGTCTGTCTGCTCCGCTGCCTGACCGGTAGCAGAACAGGCGTGAGAAAGTCAGGCTGCCGCATTCTTGGCCGCGAAGAATGCGAAAGAGGGCTTTCGGGTCCGAGCGGCTGGCGGTGGATGTGTTCTGTTGGTCAGCGCATCCCCCGTGAGACCAAAGACCAACTACGCTCGTAGAGGTTCGTGGGTCTAATCTTTCGGACGCGGGTTCGATTCCCGCCATCTCCACCTTTGAGAAAGGATGCCTGAACAGGCGTCCTTTTCTTTTTGCACATTTCAGTTCACGATACAAACCAGCCCTTTCAAATAGGCGCTTTCTGGAAAATTCAAAGCGATCGGGTGATCGTTGCTCTGACTTAGCACCTGCACAATTCTAGCCTCCACACCCGCATCAAGGGCGGCATCGGCCACAATTTTCTGAAACAATTCACGGCCAACTCCACCCGAGCAGGAAAAAGTAACCAGAATCCCCCCCTTTCGTAGTAACTTGAACCCCAACAGATTGATATCCTTGTAAGCCCGGCTTGCTTTTGCAGCCTGGGCTGCCGTGGGAGCAAATTTAGGCGGATCCAGAATAATCAAGTCAAATTTTTGATTTCGATCCCTCAAAAGACGCAATTCTTGGAAAACATTCCCCTCCAGCCAGCGATTTTTATCAGGATTAAAGCCATTTAGAGCCAGATTTTCAGCCGCAAGGCTTAAAGCCGGGGCGGAAGAGTCAATCGAAAGCACGCTTTTTGCTCCACCAGCCAGCGCCGCAAGAGTGAAACCACCCGTGTAACAAAACGCATTCAACACTTCCCGGTCTTGGGCTAAAGCCATGACCTGTTTTCTATTCTGACGCTGGTCAAGGTAGAAACCGGTTTTTTGGCCGCCCAGCACATCTACCCGGTAGCGTATACCATTTTCTTCGATATAAAGATGCAAGGGAAATCCATCTCCTCTCACCAGTCCTTCTCGAATGGGCAAGCCTTCCAGTTGTCGTACTTCAACATCCGAACGCTCGACGATGTATTTACAACCGGTAACTTGTTGAACCTGCTCGATGATGACATCCCGCCAGTACTCCGCACCTGTTGAAAGAATCTGAATCACGGCTGTGTTGGGGTAATAATCAACGATCAATCCGGGTATTCCGTCAGCCTCTCCGTGTATCAGGCGGTAGGCGTTGGTTTCCTGTTCTATGTTCAGCAATTTTCGAATTTTTATCGCAGCCTCAATTTTTCGTTTGAAGAAATCAGCATTAATTATTTCGTCCGGGTTAAAACTCCAGACCCGTGCGCGGATAGAAGAAGACGGACTATATGCCGCCCAACCCAAACGGTCTCCCCTGGAACTGCAAACTTCCACCGTTTCACCGGGTTGAGGTGCACCGGCAACAGAAGCAATTGCGCCCGAAAAAATCCACGGGTGGTGCTGTAATACCGACTTTTCTTTTCCGGGTTTTAGGACAATTCTTTTGTGGTTCATTGTCTATACGCAATTATTTCTCGCCGGCCATTTTTCGCAGGGTCGCTTCATCAATAATCCGGACTCCCAGTTCGCGAGCCTTGTCCAGTTTTGAACCAGCATTCTCACCGGCTACAAGAAAATCGGTCTTTTTTGATACGCTGTCACTAACTTTTCCACCCAGCTTTTGGATGTACTGTTTGACCTCTTCCCGTGTAAAACCGGGCAATGTTCCGGTCACCACAAAAGTCAGATTCTGGAAAGGTTGTTTTCCAGAATCGGCTTCTGTTTTCACCGCAACCGGCCAAACCCCAACAGACTTTAATTTCTCCAGCAATTGGCGGTTCGACGGACGGTTGAACCAGTCCACAATCGCCTGAGCAATGTTCGGGCCAACCCCTTCGATTGCTTGCAGTTCTTCAACCGTTGCCCTGCTCAGGGCATCCAGATCGGGATAATATTTGACCAGATCATTGGCAAGCACTTCGCCTACCCCTCTGATTCCCAACGCAAAGATTAAACGCTGGAGCGGACGTTTCTTCGATTCCTGGATGGCCCGGAGTAAGTTTTCTGCTTTTTTCTCTGCAAAACCTTCCAATTTGAGCAGGTCTTCTTTCTGTAAAAGATACAAATCGGCTACATCCTTCACCAAACCTGCGCCAATCAGCTGCTCAACAATTTTGATACCCAACCCCACAATGTCCATCGCTCCGCGCGAGACAAAATGCTCAACATTACGCACAAGTTGGGCCGGGCAGGCCGAATTGACGCAATACCAGGCTACTTCACCCTCGACATGCTCAACAGGTTGACCGCACGCCGGACAGATCTTTGGTGGTTCAAAAATTTTTTCTTGCCCGGTTCGGGCATCCACAACCGGTCCGATAACATACGGAATGACATCCCCGGCTCGCTTGAGTAATACCCGATCACCAATCCGAATATCTTTCTCGAGGATGTAATCAAAGTTATGGAGAGTGGCTTGCTTGACGATGACACCACCAACTTCAACCGGTTCCAAAACAGCAGTAGGGGTCAACACGCCGGTTCTACCCACGTTGATCCCGATGTCCAATAATCGGGTAGTCACCTCGCGTGCCGGGAACTTGAATGCCAACGCTCCCCGCGGGTCTTTTCCAACCACCCCTAAGTCGGCTGCCAGTCGTAAATCGTTGATTTTTATCACCATCCCATCGGCTTCATAAGGCAATGTATCGCGCTTTTCTATCCACTCTTCACAAACCCGAATGGCTTCCTCGATATTTTTGCAATACGTAACCTGATCGCTTACCGGAAATCCCCAATCTCTCAGCCGTTGAAGAGTCTCCCATTGGGTTTCAGGGGCCGGCTGGTCACTCTGGACAATCTGATAGACCAACAGTCTGAGAGGACGCGACGCCGTCAGTTTTGGGTCCAACTGGCGCAGAGAACCGGATGCCGTATTGCGGGGGTTAAGGTATGGTTTTTCCCCCTGTTCAATTAACCGTTGGTTGAGAATCTCGAAATCCCGGATATTAATAAAAGCCTCACCTCGCACGACCACCCGCCCTTCCGCAGATGGCCCATCCGGTTTTACCGGTATGCGAATCGGCAGGGATTTAATTGTCCGCAAATTTGCGGTAATATCTTCCCCTACTTCTCCATCCCCCCGGGTTGCGCCCAAAACAAATTGACCATCCTCATAATGGAGCACCACCGTTAAACCATCAATCTTGGGCTCAACCACAAAATCGGTGGTCAAAACACGCTCATCCAGACGAACCAAACGCTCGAACCAGGCTCTTACATCCTCGGCACTAAACCCGTTAGCCAGACTCAAAATCGGAGCGGGATGGCGGACTTTCACAAACCGTTCCAGCGGCTCCGCCCCAGCCCGTTGACTGGGTGAATCGGGCGTTACCCATTCAGGATGCAGGGACTCAATTTCCAGTAACCGCTGCATCATGCGGTCATATTCAAGATCGCTGATAATGGGCGCATCTAACACATGGTAGCGGTAGGAATGATAATTGATTTCTTTTTAAGGTTTTCATATTCCTGCTT
>DLXG01000011.1 GCA_003448875.1 Anaerolineaceae bacterium | reverse complement strand
TTTACTACTTTGCACTAACAAATGGGCCCATGAATTTGACAGAACAAACAAAACCGGATATACTTTCTCAAAATATGGCACCTACCATTCGGCGGTCTCTCTTATTGATTTTGTTGATTATGACAGCCATAAATCTGGCTGGTCATTTTGCTTCGCCTGCATCCTGTTGTTCGGTGCCAGCAACCTTTGATAATGCCGGGGATACGGATTGCCTGGTATGTACGTTACAGGTTGGAGTCTGGACGCCTGATTTAGTGGCATTAAAACCTATTCAACTTCCTGATCTAATTGTCAAATACAATCCATTTGTTCCATCCGGATTCGTCTTCAACTTTTTCCATCCCCCTATCGCTTAAATACAACTGAATAATCGCATTTGAAAAACCCATTGAATATTCAATGGCTGTTTCGTTTGCGTATCTCAGTGAACGAGTTAACCGGTTCAGGCACAATCTTATTGCTGCCATCCGTTGTGTATGCATTTACCTTATAGAAGGAATTTCATAAATGAAAAAAAGATCTGTTTTACCTTATCTCCTGATCATAATTGGGGTTGCGATATTGATAACATCCATATCGATCAGCCTTCAACCACGTGCTCAAACTCCGACTACTCAGCCTTTGGTGGCTGAGGAAGAGACGTTCCCCGAGATTCCCCGAGTTTCCTTAGAGGATGCGCTCGCCGCAAATAAATCGGGCGATGCGGTATTTATCGATGTCAGAGACAATAGCGCATATGCCGAAGCACATATCGCAAATGCGCTATCCATTCCACTCGCTCAATTGGATAGCCAATATAAAGACCTTGATCCGAATGCATGGATCATTACTTACTGTACCTGACCGTCAGAAGAATCGAGCGCCCGTGCGGCGCGAATTCTCTTGGATAACGGTTTCAAGAATGTTACCCCTATTCTTGGCGGTTTTCGTGCCTGGCAGAATGCCGGTTATCCGGTGGAAACGGGTCCTTAACTTTGCATAAGAGATGACACAATGATCACTCTACAAAAAAAACAATCTACCATACGTCCAGCTCTGTTCCTACTGTTACTACTGATTACCGGGATCCTGGCAGCATGTGGCGGGAAGGCTCCACAGATCAGCGTAGATCCCGCTTTACAAGATCTGGGAACTCAACCTCAACAACCGATCGATCTCGTATTCGAGGTAAAAAACACTGGTAACGCAAACCTGGTGATCGAAAAAGTAAGTGTCTCGTGTGAGTGCACAACGGCTGAGTTGGAAACAAACACCATCTTGCCCGGTGAATCAACCAAACTACGTGTCAGGTTTGACCCGGCAGAAGATAACTTATTCGGCGATATCCAACGCATTATTTACTTGCGTAGTAATGACCCGGCAACCCCGGAAGCGGAAGCAGAATTTCGAGTCATCATCCAAAAGCCGGAAGGATAGCTCAATGCTCAAACAATGGTTAAAGAAGTTGAGCGTTGGAAATACCCTGTACTATCCTGGCTGCGTTACTCGCTATGCTCTACCCGAGGTACAAGAGCGGTACGAGTGGTTGCTGCGCAAGGCCAAAATCGACTTTATCGTCTTACCCGGTGAGCTTCAGTGCTGCGGTAGTCCCGTCAGGCGGGCCGGATATCAACAGGATTTTGACCGGTTGAAGGCCAAAAACCTGGAGATATTTGCTCGCTTCAGCGTCAATAAGATCATCACCAACTGTCCTGGCTGTTATCACACTTTGAAATACGAGTACCAGCTCGATGTCTATCATACGACACAGGTTTTGTCTGAAAAAGGCAGGATCCCGCCCGGTCAATACGAACCGGATGGAAAACAATCAATAACCTATCATGATCCTTGCCATCTCGGTCGCTGGTCAGATATTTACGAAGAACCCCGCCGTCTCTTGGATCAGGCAGGTTGGGAGGTTGTAGAACTGCCAGATAACCGGGAGATGAGCCTGTGCTGTGGGGCTGGGGGTGGCGTTAAATCAAACTACCCAGATCTATCCAACACAATCGCTCAGGCCCGCCTGGCCCAGGTGAACAATGGCCGATTATGTACCGCCTGCCCCCTGTGTTATGCCCATTTCAAGGAAAATGCCGGCGATATTCAGGTGATGGAGTTCAGTGAAGCCTTGACGCAGGCTGCGGAAGCGAGGCGCTAACCCATGGAATCGCTCGAATCTTTATTTCAACCCGGTCAGGTGTCCACGCGTGCAGAAACGAAGGCGGCCTACAGCCGGGATGCATCTCGCATTCAGGGTCCGTGCCAGGGAGTTGTTTGGCCGGAAACAGTTGACGATGTTGTCCGCCTGGCGCAATGGGCTGCCGAAACTGGGATCGATCTGGTGCCACGCGGGGCAGGTACGGGACTGTGTGGCGGAGCAACACCGCAAAACTCGATCGTGGTTGATTCTTCCTGTCTGCGGAAAATCGGCGCTCGTGATGTTCAATCAAAAATGGTGGTAGTCGATGCCGGCATCCCCCTGGATCAGTTCAACCGAACGCTTCGCCCAGATGGATTGTTCTTCCCCGTGATCCCTGGCAGCCATCGCTCGGCGACCATCGGGGGAATGATCGCCACAAATGCCGCCGGGCTGCACGCCGTCCGCTACGGCAGGATGAGTGATTGGGTCGAGGAAGTGGTTGTGGTGGATGGGAAGGGTGAGGTTCAGCGACTGTCTGCCGGCGACCGGAAAGTCTTTGCTGGCCGGGAAGGGATCACCGGGATGGTCCTACAGGCTACGCTCCGCCTGACGGAGATCCCCAAGAGTCGCTCGCTCACCCTGTTCTCATTTGAACACCTGGCGGACATGCTGGAGCAAGTTAAACAGTTGAAAACGAATTCTGCCCTTTCCGCGTTGGAATATCTCAATCCCCATGCGGCTGCTCTGGTCGGGTGGACGGCAAGACATTGTGTATTGGCCGAGTACCATAGTGCTGAAGGGGAGATTCGTGACCCTGCCGAAATGGCAAACCTATGGGGAGCGCGAGAAAGCCTGTCTGCCCGATTAACGCAGGCGGGATTCCCCATTTCCGAGGATCCCCAGTTCCCCCCCGAAACCCTGGAAGATAACCTGGATTGGCTGACGGTGCAAAATATTCCCGTCTTCGGCCATCTTGGGGTTGGTATCCTGCATCCCCGGTTTTTGCGGGAGGATGCGCGCATTGCGGAGCTTTATTACCGGGTCTCTGCCTCCGGTGGGCAAATCAGTGGAGAACATGGGATGGGGCTGAAAAAGCGGCAGTGGGCCAGTGAGGCATTGAAGGCGGAAGTTCTGGCGCTGAAAAGGCAGTTCGATCCACAGCATATTTTCAACCGAGGGAAGTTATGTTGATTGATCTTACCGAAAACCCTGCCTGCACCGAGTGTGGACTTTGTCGAGAGGTCTGCCCGGTTTTTCAGATCCAACGCCAGGAAGAGTACAGCCCCCGTGGTCGCGCGATACTGGGTTCCGCTGGCATTCAGACCCTGGTCTTTTATCAATGCACCCTATGTCGTACCTGCCGGGTCGTCTGTCCAGTTGGGCACGACCCGGGTGGTGAGATCATTCGGGCAGGCTTAATATCAGCCGGCATCGAAACGGAAGCCAATCAGATGATGATTGCCAATATCCGCCAGTACGGCAATCCCTTCGGACCGCTTGCCGAGGGCGAGTTGCCCAAAACGTTAACGTGCTGCTAAGAAGGACATCGGAATGAACATGAAAAAGCTTCGATTGATTGCCATTACCCTATTCGTGCTCCTTCTCTCGGCGCTGCCGGTCAACGCCGATAGCACCGGACGGCAGGCGGTGATCTATTACAACGAAGCGTGCGACGAGTGCGCGACCTATATCAATGGCGAACTGCAGGAAATCCTCCAGGCCAACCAGGTGCAGATGGTTCGAAAAGACTATATCAACCAGCGGGAGAACCGCAAGGAATTGAACCAAATGAACGATTCCTTGGGTGTACCGCTGGAATTGCAAAGTCACCTGGTTACCTTTGTCGACGAGGGCCAAATTATCTTGCAGGGCGAGCCGCCAAGGCGCGTGGTTGAAGGCTTGCTATCCGCCCAAGAGCTACCCGATCGGATCCTGATTTACAGCGAAGAGGGCGAGGAAGATGGTTATAAAGCCTGGGCTTTCGCTGGCCCGGTCCAAAGCTATGGGGTCAACGAACCTGTCACAACCTACCTGACCTGGTATCAGGCAAACCAGGCATCGTTTGAAAGTTCAGGCATCGCCAGTTCCGCAAGCAGGCTGCTTCCAGCCGTCCTGCTGACCGGTCTTGTGGACGGCATCAATCCCTGTGCAATGGCCATTTTGCTCTTTTTCATCACGTTCTTGTTTACGATTCGTAAGGCAAGAGCAGCGATTGCCCGGATGGGATTGGTTTACATCGCCTGTGTGTACATCGTTTATTTTCTAGTCGGTCTTGGTTTGCTCCGCGCGACCTCCCTGGTACAAGGGCACTGGCTGGGACAGGTGGGGGCAGGCTTGTTGATCCTGTTTGGTCTGACCAATCTCCTGGGGGCCATATTCCCAAAGTTTCCCATTCGTTTGGAACTCCCCGAAATCGGGAAAGAAGGACTCAAGAACTGGATGTACCGGGCGACCTTACCCGCCACCATTGTCTTGGGTACGCTCATGGGTCTGGAGAGTTTCCCATGCTCTGGGGGACCATACGTTGCTATTTTAGGATTGCTGGGCAGCCAGACTGGTTTTTGGGAAGGTTTTGGATACCTGGCGCTGTATAACCTGATGTTTATCATGCCGTTGGTGATCATCCTGATCCTGGCCTTAAACCCGGTCATGGGAGCAAAGATTCAGGCATGGGAACGCGCTTCATCCCATAAGGTGCGCGGGATCACAGGCGGTGTGATGGCACTGATTGGGTTGGTCCTTTTAATTTGGGTTCTATAAGAACACGACACAGAAAGGTAATGAGATGGCTAAGAAATACGCAAAGTCAAATTCAAGCAAACGGTCAAGAAACACACGGAAGCAGGCGAACTGGTGGGTGATTGGGTTAATCGTCGCTGTGGTGCTCGTTGGGGTGAGTACCATCGTGCTGCAACAGAACCAGAATAAAGCGAAAGCCGAGCCGGTCGAAACCAGCCAGGATAAGAGCATGGGTGAAGTCGAAGCCCCGGTTGTAGTGGTCGAGTACGGCGATTATCAGTGCCCGGCCTGTGGACGATTTGCGTCAACGATCAAACCAAAACTTGTAGAGGAATTTGTAAATTCCGGACAAGTACGTTTCGTCTTCCGTAGTTTTCAATTCATTGGCGAAGAGTCGTTCTGGGCAGCTGAAGCTGCTGAATGCGCCAATGAACAGGGCAAGTATTGGGAGTTTTACGAGAAACTGTATTCTTCCCAGGACGGTGAAAATGCGGGTGCATTCCGGAAAGAGAACTTAGAGAAATTTGCTGTTGATTTAGGTTTACAGACCGATACTTTTAACGAATGCCTGGCAACCGGTAAGTACACCGATAAGGTGAAAGCAGAAACGCTGGAAGCCCAAAACCTTGGACTTCGGAGCACACCCTCTTTACTCGTAAATGGGAAATTGGTTGAAAATGGTAGTCAATATGATATTTTAAGCCAGGAAATCCGCCGAGCGATTTCAAAATCGAATTGAGCTTCTTTCATAGTGCAGAGAAACAAGGGATAAAGCAGGTAAGCCAACGAATGAAATCGGCCATTTTACAACCGTTTAGTTTGTCGAGGAGCAAGCTTCAGAAATTGTCATTTGCCATCAGTTGGATCATAACCGTTATGGTTGTATCCGGTTTAATCTGGTTTACCTGGCTCCAATTGTTTGGGATTCAGCCCGTCACGGAAACAATCAATCGTGAAACAAAGAGAACAATGTTGGCCAATGAGCCCCCGCCTGAAATCACCCTTCCTGGTTTCGTGGTTGATACCGAATTCGATGGAATTCATAGAATGGCAATCCTCAATACTGTTGTCCAGGAAGAGAAACATCTCAATGCCATCACTTACACTGTCACGAAAGGCGATTCGATATTCAAAATTTCTAAGCAATTCAACATCAAACCCGAAACAATCCTGTGGGCGAACCCGGAAACGCTTAATGATAATCCAGAGTTGTTAACCATTGGCATGGTTTTAAACATTCCCATATCGGATGGGATTTACTACAGATGGAAATCGGGAGACACGATCCCCGATATTGCTGCGCGCTTTCGGGTCGATCCTGACGCGATTCTCTTATGGCCAGAAAACGGATTGGACATAATCGATCCGGAGGTTTCCCCAGATACTTATGTGATGATCCCAGGAGGGACGCGTGAGATGGTCTCCTGGGTCATGCCAACCATCCCGCGGGGAAAGGCAGGGGTCTCCAAAACATTGGCAGGCCCAGGCGCTTGTGATACCACCGACGGAGCTTATGGCACGGGTACATTTGTGTGGCCGGCTGTAAATAACTATCTGTCAGGGAATGATTATTGGTCAGGCCATCTGGCCCTGGATATCGCCTCAAACATGGGCTCTCCTGTATTTGCATCAGACAGTGGATTGGTGGTTTATGCCGGATGGAATAACACAGGTTATGGGAATATGGTCATGATCGATCATGGGAATGGTTATCAAACTTTATATGCACATATGAGTCAGGTCTCGGTCTCCTGCGGAAGCAGCGTCTATCAAGGCTCTGCGATCGGCTCATCCGGAAGCTCTGGGAATTCTACCGGGCCGCATTTGCATTTTGAAACCCGCTATCTTGGCGGATTAGTAAATCCTTGGAGCCTGATGCCATGAATGAAGCTTGGTATCGATCATGTTCTTGGCGCTATTTTCCCGAAGAGGTGTGTCCCCTTGGGCACAGAGATTAAGTGGACACCTCGAATGGTAGCGGTGCATGGATCGTTAGCTGGCGATGAGCGATGAAAAAGAATTTTGATCTAATCCTGGCGAATATTTTCGCTCTTGCAGATGATTGGATATCTCATCTGTTATTGCGATCCACCCGCGAACAAGCCATTCACATGCTTCAACTTCAACCGATGGAACGATTGCTGATTGTTGGAGTGGGTACAGGTAAGGATTTCCCATTCCTTCCATCAGGTTTATGGATTACAGGTATCGATTCCAGCATTCAAAAACTCCAAAAAGCGCGTGTGCAAACGAAGGGTCATTATGTCACGCTGGAAAAAATGGATCCGTTATCCCTTCTTTATGGAGATCGTAGTTTTAACGCGGTGATATTTAACCCAATTTTAGGCAACGAAACGGATCATGCCAAGGCAATGCGGGAAGCATGGCGCGTCGTTCGTCCAGGCGGCCGGCTAGTATCTTGGGAGTGTTCCTTGAAAGGCAAGGATTGGCTATCTCGTCTTTACCGATGGTACCGAGGTTTCAGGATTGGTAGCCAGGTACTTCCCTCCCAAGAATTTATCAATGTCATCGAAGGTCTCCATGACATGATACTCGAAGAAAGCAAACCCGCTGTGTGTAATGGCAAATGCCGAATTATTCTCATCCGAAAGGAAAATCACAAATGAAACTATTACAAGGGGTCCTGGTATCGATCAGCATCCTTGTTGCCATTTCACTCAACGCGCAAACTGGTCAAGCCAGCTTTGAGGAGCCAGGCGAACCCTATTCAGGCATTCCCCTTTGTCTTCCCGATGCCTATCTAATTCCGCCGGCTGATTGTCTGCCATTAGGACCTTCACAAACACTAACCCAATTGGCCCGAATGGGAATGAGTTACCCATTACGACCTTTACCGGTGGTATCTCCCCCCAAAGATCTAACCAGGAATCCGGCATTTATCGCTAAGATAAACATCGATCCTACCGAACCTGTCCGCTTATATGCCAGCCTGGATGATGCGGTCAGCGGTGTAAACCAGGTGCGGTCAATCGCACCTGGTAACGGGTTACGTTACGTTTCTTATATCCAGGAAGCGCGTATTGATGGCAATTCATTTGTTATGTTGAAAAGTGGCGAATGGGTGCGCGCATCGCCAGCTGGATCTTCGACATTCCAGGGAGTTCTTTTTACGAGAATGCCCTCAACCGGTTTCGGGTGGGTAATCGATACAATTCGGGCAAGGTCACAACCCAGCTTTTCTGCACCTGAAGTTGGTGATGTGATTTACAGAGAATCTTTTGTCCCAATTTATCAAGTAGTTGAAGCTGAAGGGATGGAATGGTACCTGATTGGGATGGACCGCTGGGTTCCTTACCTCAAAGCTCGCCGCGCGAGGGTAGATACTACCCCCCCACAAGGAGTGACCGGAGACCGCTGGATATCCGTAGATCTGTATGACCAAATCGTTACGGTCTATGAAGACCGGCAGCTTGTATTTGCGACACTGGTCGCCACCGGCGGTGAGCCGTTCTATACACGCCCCGGTTTGTTTCAAATCTATCAAAAAAAGCCGTTTGAAACCATGAGCGGCGCTTTTGAACCGGACAAGTCAGATTACTACTATCTGGAAGATGTCCCATGGACCATGTATTTTGATCAAGCGCGAGCTTTACATGGAGCTTATTGGCGACCCTGGTTCGGGGTTGCTAGTTCGCATGGTTGCGTAAATTTTTCTTTGGGAGATGCGAATTGGTTATTTCAATGGGCTAAAGAAGGAGACTGGGTTTATGTCTGGGATCCATCCGGCGAAACCCCGACCGACCCCAGTTTCTATGGCGCGGGTGGGGCGTAATGATCATAGAACTGGCCCCAAGAAACAGGTTTCAAAATTATGAATGAGAAGTTATCGATGAAAAGAAAAGTGTCAGGGTTTTTGTTAGGAATCGGTGTTGGTTGCGTTGTCCTGGCGCTGTTCTCGGTTGCTTTGTTCCAAATCCCATCAGTCCAGGACCGCTACGGTTGGCGGGTGGATTTTGCTCTGACGTTTCTTCGCTCTCTGGTGGATCCGGTTAAACCATTGCCCGCAATAAGAACAACCCGAATATTGGATGATCAATTGGAAATTAAACCCACAGATCCTCCTGTGGAAACACGTATTCAGCAGGCGACGCAACAAACAAACGTGACCACATCTTCACCAACACCCTCGCCAACGCCTACTCTTGCCCCCACCCCAATCCCTGGAGTTGTTCAATTAGCTCCGCCGGCTTATGAAAAGCAGGAGATCAACAACTGTGGGCCGGCCACTCTGGCCATGTATTTACGCTATTACGGCTGGGAAGGAGACCAGGCGACCATCGCCAGCATCACCAAACCTAAAAGTGAAGATCGCAATGTGAACGTTGAGGAACTGGTCGCTTACGTGAACACCCAAACGCCAGGGTATGAAATCCAATTCCGAGTAGGTGGGGATGTGGACACACTGAAACGTCTTCTGGCAGCCGATTTTCCCGTGATGATCGAGGAATCTTTCATCATGGAAGAAAGTTATTGGCTGAATGATGATCGCTGGGCTGGTCATTATCTGCTGTTGACCGGGTATGACGAAAGCGCACAGACATTCCAGGTTCAGGATTCATTTCTTGGACCTGATATGCAAATCTCTTATGCAACACTCAAGGAGCGATGGAAGTCTTTTAACTATGTCTATATCCTGGTCTATAAACCTGAATCGCGCCAATTAGTTCAATCCCTGTTAGTTGATCAATGGGATGTTGACACAAATCGACAACACGCATTGGATTTAGCAAAAAGGGAAGTTGAACAAAATCCAGACGATGCATTCGCCTGGTTCAACATCGGGACAAACCTGGTTTACTTCGAAAGCTATGCCCAGGCTGCAGGGGCATATGACAATGCTCGAAATGTTGGACTGCCGCAACGTATGCTGCGTTATCAATTCGGACCTTTCTTTGCATACTTTCATTCGGGCAGAATCGAAGACCTTTTATCGCTGACCGAATATGCGCTAAAACGAACCCCTAATTCGGAAGAAGCGAAACTTTGGCGTGGTTGGGCGATGTATCGCCAGGGGAACAAAGAGGAGGCTATCAAGTTGTTCAATGAAGCATTGGCTGTGCGTCCTGATTATTTCGATGCTGAATACGCCTTAGATTTTGTTCGGAACAATTAACTATAAGGAGCCTATGTCCTGTAAGTTGCAGCCGCTCGGTGAAACACCAGGTGTCAATATCAATCTTAGGATTATTTAATGGCACTCTAACCACATCGATAAAAGCAGGAAAGACCTATGTTAATTTCGCGTCGAAAATTTATCAAAGATTCATACTTGATGATTGCCGGTTTTCTTTTACGACCGGCGATTCAAGATCTCGATAGGTTTGAATTTCCTGCTGCAGAAAGACTTGGGCGAGTCAACGTTGGCAAGGTCGAGATCAAGATTCGCCCAAACGCAGATAGCCAGACGGTGAGTGTCCTGTACGAAGACGCGATTGTCGAATGGGGTCGTGAAGTCGTTGGAACCAATGCATACCGAAATAACCAAAGGTATGTGGAAACGCCTGAAGGTTATATATGGGCTCCTTACTTGCAGCCTGTCCGCAACATCCTCAATCAACCGGGTCAATCACTTCTGGATAGCAGTCGCGGGCCAGGAATGTGGGTAGAAGTGAGTGTGCCTTGCGTTGATCTTATGTTAGCAAACCCTCCCGCACGGTCGCCGGGTCTGCGTAATCGAATAGAGAACAACCTACCACCCCGCTTATATTATAGCCAAGTCACTTGGCTCGACCAGACGAAGTTGGCTCAGGATGGACGAATCCTTTATCGAGTCAACGAACCGTTTGGTAGTTATGGGGATATATACTGGGCATCGGGTGAAGCATTTCGGCCACTTACAACCGATGAGGTCTCACCTATTAATCCAAACTCAATGGACAAACGGATTGAGGTCAATATCCCCCGACAGACCCTGTCTTGTTTTGAGGGGCAAAATGAAGTCTACTTTTGCCGGATCTCATCCGGCGCGTTGTGGGATGCATGGGGTAATGCAGTCGATGCCTGGGCAACACCTTTGGGGAAATACCCAATCTGGCGCAAACTCATTTCTCTCCATATGAGCGGGGGATCTTCCGGAGGGGGGTGGGATCTGCCTGCTATTGCCTGGACATCGCTATTTGCAGAAAATGGGGTGGCGATCCACTCAACCTTCTGGCACAACAACTTTGGCGAACCCATGTCGCACGGTTGTGTGAATGCCAGCCCAGATGACGCCAAATGGATTTTTAGGTGGACATTGCCCACCATATCATTAGATCCAGGGGATGAGACCATCCCTTGGCCCGGCGGGACCTCTGTTGAGGTGAAAGAAGACTAAAAATGCTTCGGCTTCAATTTGGCCAGCATGGTTAGGCCGGAAGACAAAGGTTGGTGTAAGGGTTTTAGGAAGGCCAATGTCTACAAAAATATTCGTTATTGAAGACAACCTCGAATTTGCTGATTACCTGCGAAGAGGTTTAACTTACGAAGGGTATCTGGTTCGATTTGCATCCGAGGCTGAAACCGGTTTATCCATCCAGAACGAGTTCCATCCCGATCTACTTATTTTAGATCTCATGCTGCCTGGAATGGATGGGATTGAAGCGTGTAAGCAGTTCCGGGAAAGCAATTATAGCCTTCCGATCCTGATGCTCACCGCTCGCAACTCGATTGGAGATCGGGTGACGGGATTGGATGCCGGCGCTGACGATTATTTAGGGAAGCCTTTTGAATTTGAGGAGTTATTGGCGAGAATTCGAGCTTTATTGCGGCGGACAATTGCAGGCGAAAAGGTGATGTCTTTCTCCAATCTAGATTTGGATCTGTCTATGCAGACAGCTCACCGAAACGAAAAAAGTATTTGGCTGACAAAGACAGAATATGAGATGCTCATTTTCTTCCTTTCCCATCCCCGAGAAGTGATTTCACGGGAAGTGCTTCTAAATCGTTTTTGGGGGTTTGATCAATGCGTTGGTGGTAATGTGCTTGATGTGTATGTGGGGCGATTACGGCGCAAATTGGGCGAGCCTGTGCTGATCCACACAGTTTTTGGAGTTGGGTACATACTGAAAGAGGATGAGCGATGATATCCTTACGCTGGCGGCTCACTTTATGGCATTTGGGCTTGATGATCGTGAGCCTTGTTATTTTTTCGATCGTTTCATACGAGGTTTTATCCATTTCTTTACGAGAAGAAATCGACCGAACGCTCGTAGAGCGCGCCAATCACGTTGCAGATGCGATTGCAGTCGTGCCCAATCGGCCAATTGAAGGAATTACGGCGGATCGAACGGACGAATTTCGCTCCCCAGGCGTGTATCTGCAGATAACAAATGCGAGCGGAAAGGTTGTTTCCCATTCATATAATTTAGGGACCCAGGAACTTCCCCTTAACTTAACAAACAATGGTCAGCTGCCGAACAATTTAAATCCATATACAACCATATCCATATCTGGACAGTCTGTACGCTTGTTTCACCAGTCGCTTGTTCGGGACGGTGCGATTATCGGCGCTGTACAGGTTGGCCAGTCGTTTGCCAGCCTTGAAGCAACTTTAAGCCGTCTTCGCATGATCTATATGGGGGGAATTCTTATTGTGATCGTTCTGGGATTCGTTGGCGGTTGGGTGCTTGCCTCCATGGGGCTTCGCCCTGTTGCCAATGTCACACGAGCCGCCAGCGATATCGTACGAGCGGAAGACCTTTTCGCTCGGGTCAAGTATTCAGGCCCACAAGACGAGATCGGCCAACTGGCAAAGACATTTAATGAAATGCTCGACCGCTTACAAGCATTATTTGAAGGGCAAAGACGGTTTTTGGCCGAGGCTGCCCATGAACTGCGAACGCCATTGGCGGCGATGATCGGGAACATTGACTTGCTGGCACGATTCCACGAAGATCAAGAACGCCGTACTGAGGCCATTGCAGCACTTCGACGCACAGGTAAACATGTTTCACGACTGCTAGATGATTTGCTTCTCCTTGCCCAGGCGGATGCAGGATGGCGACTTCAGTTAGAACCAATGTGGTTTGATGACCTGTTTATGGAAGTGTACGAGGCAAGTCGCTCATCCTGGGGCAACAACCAGGTTGAACTCATCGCTTGCGAACCCTCTTATATACTGGGTGATCCGGACCGACTCAGACAAGTTCTTTTGAACCTGATCGATAATGCTATAAAATTTTCCCCTCCCCATTCGCCGGTAGCATTGGCATTGCGATGCCAGAATAACCGCGTGCTGGTCCAAATTTCTGATCAGGGTTCCGGAATTTCCACGCAAAGTATGGAGCGTCTCTTTCAACCCTTTTCTCGTGGAAACGCACCATCTACACTCCCGGGCGCAGGACTGGGACTGGTAATCGCACGCTGGATCGTTCGCGAACATAAGGGGGATTTGAGGATCGAGAGCCAAGTTGGAAAGGGAACAACGGCTAGCATTGATTTGCCCGAACAAATAGCACCAGAAGGATATGGGGCTTTGAGATAGTAAATCTAAACGAAAAACTTTCTAAAACACACCAAGAGAGGAGGAATGTAAAAATACCATGTATACTCGCCGGAAGTTTCTGATCAGTTCTGCAAGTTGGTTAGGCGGTCTTGCCATCCGGCCTCTGAAAGGTTTAGATCCCGATGTGGATGAAGGGAAAATAGGCCGAGTAACAACGAAATCCATCAGCGTTTATAGCAAGCCGTCGGACAAAAGCAAGATCCTATACCAGCGTTTCCGAGATGAGCTGGTCAACATCTATGATGAGATCCTTTCTGAAGATGGCCCAGGTTATAACCCGAAATGGTACCGGGTCTGGCGCGGTTACGCTCACAGCGCATACCTGCAACAAGTCAAGTTTCGTTACAATCCAGTGATCACAGACATCCTAATAAACAGCGGCCAACTGGCTGAGGTGACCGTTCCTCTTACCCAAACGATGCGATATCTGCCGTACAGAAAGAATTGGGAACCCCTTTACCGGTTGTATTATGGTTCTACCCACTGGGTTTAAGGAGTAGACTCTGGTCCAGATGGGACCCCATGGTACCGCTTACATGATGAGTTGACCGAGATCGAGTATCACGTTCAGGCAATTCACTTACGGTTCATACAACCCGAAGAATTTGAGCCCATTTCTCCAGAGGTAAATCCTTCCGACAAACGAATTGACGTCTCGATTGCATTGCAGACCCTGACCGCTTATGAAAATGACCGGGTGGTTTTGAAAACAAAAGTTTCCACGGGGATCCCTGACCGGCGAAATATCCCAGGGCTGATCTCGACAAACACGCCCACAGGCGAATTCCATGTATACTCAAAAATGCCATCGAAACATATGGGCGATGGGCAGTTGACATCCGATCTCGAAGCATATAAATTACCTGGTGTCCCCTGGACCACGTTCTTTGCTCCCAACGGAGTCGCGTTTCATGGTACATATTGGCATGATAATTTTGGAATGATGATGAGCCATGGTTGTGTCAATATGCGGACCGAGGAAGCTAAATGGATATTCCGCTGGACTACGCCTGTATCAGCCCCGGAAATTTGGGAACAGACGGGTTATGGGACATTGGTTATTGTCAAATGACACAGCACAATTTTTCCACTTAAACAATGTTTCTTCTCAACTGAGCCAATATGGCCTATGCCCACATTGGTAAAGAAGCAATGGAGGGATAAGGTTAATTTTGAGCTGAATTTCGATAAAAGCACCGAGCAAAGTAATCTTCTCAAACCCTGCACAAGCATTTCTCATTCGTTTGTCAGAATTTTTTCAGTATTTTCTTAAACAAAAATCCTACACTAAATCTGTCTTCTCCTTCTCCTTCTCCTCTCCCAATCCTTGCCCAAACCTAACGGCAAGGATTGGTTTTTAAATGGCCTGAAGAAAGATTTCTTGCGCTTTTAATCTTTTTGTCAGAAGTAATTCAATAGTTTCTCATTCTTGGCCGTTATGATCCAGTCATCCTATCTATTTCATCAAGAAGCAAATGGACACATCAATGAAACAAATTTTCAAGCTGATATTACTCTTACTGGGCATAGCCCCTTTACTCGGTTGTGCAGCCTTCACTTATTCCGCACAGAAAGTCGAAGCTCCAACCCAGCAACTTGCCCCCATAGGGTCGCAATTAACACCTGTTCCGGAACAAGCCTCTGCCAATACATCACAGAATGAAGAAAATTTACTGGTTGATTTATATCGCAGCAGTAGCCCATCCGTTGTGAATATTACCGTTTACCAGCAGGCACAGCAAGGGATTGTGCCAGTTGGAACGGGGTCTGGATTTGTTTTCGATGATAAAGGGCGAATTGTAACGAATGCGCACGTCGTTCAAGATGCTGATCAGATCGATGTAACGTTTTCTGATGGTCAGATCCAATCTGCAGAAACAATTGGAATAGATCAAAATAGTGATCTGGCAGTTATTCAAGTAGAAAAAGTACCTGATAAGGTTCTTCCTCTACCCCTTGGAAATATGCAGGAATTGGCAGTCGGACAGACGGTGGTGGCAATCGGAAACCCCTTTGGCCTGGATGGAACATTGACGAAAGGGATTATCTCCGCGTTGGGTCGAACAATCCCTGCACTGACCCCATTCTCGATACCCGAAGCAATACAAACCGATGCCGCGATCAATCCCGGAAATTCCGGTGGACCACTTCTGGATCTCCACGGCCATATCATTGGAATCAATGCGCAAATCGAAACGAACGGATTATCCCAAAGTAATAGCGGGGTCGGTTTTGCGATCCCCGTGAACATTGTCAATCAGGTAGTGCCAGAGCTCATTTCAAAAGGAAAGTATGAGTGGTCCTGGCTAGGGGTTCGAGGGGGCGATGTGAATCCCAGTCTAGTCGAGGCGATGAACCTGCCTATCGCTACTGGAGCGTACCTGGTAGAGGTGACTCCGGGGGGACCAGCAGAGCAAGCGGGCATTCGCGGTGCTGACAAACAAAAGCTTGTCAATGGCCGGGCTGTGGAAGTAGGCGGAGATCTTGTTATTGCAATCGATGGAAAATCCATCGATACATTCAACGACTTGCTGGTTTACATCGCTTTGGAAACGCGTCCGGGGCAAACGGTAACACTAACCATTGTTCGCAATGGCAAGGAAAGTGACATTGACCTTCTCATAGGATCGAGACCAGAGACAGTGGAGTAACGACATTCAATGCCTGGGAATGATCATGGCATTGAACATCTGCATGAACGGAGGAAACCGTCTGCAATGGAACACAAAGTAAAAGATCCAGTGTGTGGAAGAGAATTTTTCCCCCGCAAGGCGCGTTGGTCGTACCGGTATCTCGGTCGGATGTATTACTTTTGCACGCGCAGATGCCTGACTACGTTTGATCAGGATCCCGAGAGATATTGCAGAAGGGTCGCAATCCATGACGCGAATGGATAACCTTCGTATAGCGGGATAAATAATATCCTCAAAGTAGTATGTGGAGGTTGGAAATGGATTTTCTAGAAGATTTGTTCGAAAACTTTTTCGATCGTCGCAATCGCCGGAACACGAGGGGAGGTCACAAGACTGGTTCTGACCACCATGATCGCCAGGGTATTCCCTATGAGAGATCTTCGGTGTGCACCAGGTGCGGCTTAGACAATCCAATCGAAAATAAATATTGCCTTGCCTGTGGAAGCGATTTGACCCCGGAAACAGAAAACGTGCAAGGAATTTTTTGTGAGGGGTGCGGAGCGAGGAATCAAATTGGGAGCAAATTTTGCCAGGCTTGTGGATTAAACCTGATGAACACAACAACCACTTGCCAGAGCTGTCGATCAACGGTACCCCCAAATGCTAAGTTTTGTCCCCAATGCGGGCAAACGTTGGCAGGCACTAAGATCGCTTAATAATACTAAGGCTATGACAAGAGACTACGAAAGGCAGGTCGTTATTATATTTAGAAAAATATGTAAACTGGCAGGTTTCTTGTTGAAAAGGCGATGGTTTCAAACCAGTTTACTGATAGGGATCGTAGTACTAATACCGTTCAGGATTGTTCCTGGATTTTCCGCCTCCACGAATTCACAGTCCAATGAATTTCAGAATGTACACGACTTGTCAGAACTGAATTCAAATTCCGCGCGCACAGCGACACAGCAGCCGGGAGAAGTTCAAATGCCCGATTATTCATATTCACAAACTGAATTCGTAAATGGTATTCGACGTCTGGCTTTATTGACAACCATCATTTCAGAAGAATCTAGGGTTGTTACTCTTTACAAAGTACAACCCGGCGACAACCTGTTCCTCATCGCCGAGAAATATGGTTTACAACCAGAGACTGTGCTGTGGGGAAATTATGAAATCCTGCGCGACAACCCCCAATTTTTAAGACCAGGTCAAGAGCTAAAGATCCTTCCTGTCGATGGCGTGTATTACCAGTGGAAACAATCCGATAATCTGGAGTCCGTCGCAAATTTCTTCAAGGTCAAGCCTGAAGAAATACTTTTATGGCCTGAAAACAACCTGGATCTGTTTATCACGGAACCAGCTCTGGCCTCTATTCAGGAAGGAAACTGGCTGATCATCCCAGGTGGCCGCAGAGCGCTTCAAGATTGGGGCCCCCCACCCATATCAAGAAGCAACCCGGCAGTGGCGGCGTATTACGGTTCGGGGTCATGCGGAAAAGTTTACCAGGGGGCGATTGGCACTGGTGCTTTTGTTTGGCCTACCATCGCCCGCTCACTCTCAGGCTATGATTTTTCCAGTATCCACCCTGCACTGGATATTGCCGGCGCAGAAGGAAATGCGATCTATTCCAGCGACAGCGGCGTTGTTGTTTTCGCAGGTTGGAGCGAATACGGGTATGGGAATCTGGTGGTCATCGACCATGGGAATGGCTGGCAGTCTGCATATGCTCATATGAGTGTAGCAAATGTGAGCTGTGGACAAAGCGTGGCGCAAGGAGAAATAATCGGAGCGGTCGGAAATACCGGCAATTCTACAGGTGCACATCTACATTTCGAGTTGCGAAGTGAGGTTTACGGAAAAGTCAGTCCTTGGGACCATGTAAGTCAATAACCTTGAGCCAAACTTTTCCAGTCGCTGCACGAGTTTTCGTGAAGAACAATCGCTAGATTCTGACCTACAGGAGGAATGGAATGCTATGAACCGTAAAGAACGAACTGTTCTGATCACGATTGTGATCAACCTGCTATTAATTGCCTTTAAGCTATGGTTGGCTGGTGCTTCGGGCAGCCTGGCTTTACGGGCCAGTGCCCTTCACTCAATTGCCGACGCTGTCATTGGGGGGTTCGTATTCGTCGGCTTGCTCATCAGCCGGTGGGAAACAAACCGCAACGAGGCACGCAGCCGCGTCAATATGGCCGAGAATTGGGTAGCACTGGCGGTGGCAGGGGCAATTTTCTATGTGGGGTTTGACATCGTACGAGAAGTATTAGGCGGCGAGTCCCCTGAGCTGAGAAATCTGGTTCCCATTACCCTGGCCTC
Organism: Anaerolineaceae bacterium; assembly: GCA_003448875.1. Lineage (GTDB taxonomy): Bacteria > Chloroflexota > Anaerolineae > Anaerolineales > Anaerolineaceae > Bellilinea. Next base: position 2,567 of record DLXG01000011.1, on the reverse strand, counting down.
ACTGGTCACCGTCGCCGCGGCTTATTTTATTGCGCGTTATAAACTCTACGTAGGCCGCCAGACCAATTCACCGGCGCTCATCGCCGGAGGGTACCACTCACAGATGGACATTTATGCCTCTGTTGTTGTGGTTGCTGGGTTAGCTGGGGCTGCCCTGGGGCTGCCGAACCTGGATCGGGCAGCTGCCGCCATTGTGGTGGTGTTTATTTTGTTTTCAGGTTATGAAATCGCCTCATCAGCCATCCACGCGCTTCGTCACCGTACCGAGATTGATGTAGAAGGCCATGCTGGCCATGCACACAACAATTATTCTCATACAGTTTGGCGGGTATTTCTGCCTGTTGGACTGGCATTGTTCCTTGGAGTGTATCTATTTTCTGGGTTTTACATTGTCAGGCCCGGAGAGGCGGCTGTTGTCCGGCGGTTTGGAGCAGTAGCTTCACCGAATCAGGGTTCTGGCTTGCACTATCGGCTGCCCTGGCCAGTAGACCGCGTAGATATCGTTCAGTTAGACGAAATTCGCCGGTTAGAAACACCGGCCAGCCTGATGCTGACAGGGGATGAAAACCAGCTCAACATCCGGCTGAGTGTCCATTACAAAGTCAACGACCCGGTCAATTTCCTTCTCAATACCGTTGATCCGAAAATTTTGATCGAACGGGCGTCAGAAGCCGCCATGCGTCAAGTTGTCGCCGGTGAATCCGTAGATGCGCTGCTCACAATGGATAAATCTACCATTCAACAACGAGCCGCAGGCCTGACCCAATCCGCACTAGATGGTTATCAATCCGGTTTACAGATCACCGGCATTCAACTGCTTGAAAGCAGTCCGCCGCCAGAAGTTGCAGAAGCATTTCGTGATGTGGCCAGTGCTCGGGAAGACCGAAATACCTTTATCAATGAAGCGCTCGCTTATCAAAACGAAATTCTTCCAGTCGCACGTGGTGATGCCGAAAAGGCCATTCAGGCAGCCAATGCCTACCAGGCTGAAAAAATCGCTCTGGCGAGCGGTGAAGCAGCCCGGTTCGCCAGCCAGCAGGGGGCATATGCCAAGGCTCCGGTCGTTACGCGCCTGCGCCTGTACCTGGAATCTGTCGAACGAGTCCTGCCCGGAGCACGCAAGTTCGTGCTGGACTCGGCTGTGCGCATGCAGTCCACCGATTTATGGTTCCCGGGCGTCAACGGCGCGAGCACTTTTCCACCGCAGCCGTGAGAAGTGACCATGCTGAAACTCGTAATTCTCGTTTTATCTCAGATCATCCTTCAGGAGCAAACCTCATGAAACTCTTCCGAAATCTCGTACTTTTCTTGATCGCTTTGGTATTTCTTGCGGCCAATTTGGTCTTTTTCCAGGTGGACGCGACGGAAAATGCAATCGTTACACAATTTGGGCAGCCGGTCCGGGTGATTACCAGCCCTGGTTTATACGTCAAATTACCCGACCCGATCCAGAGCGTCACCCATATAAACATCCAGCTGAGTGTTTTTAACTTACCCCAAACCGAATTTTTAACGGCTGACAAAAAGAACATCGTTCTCGAAGCGTATGCAACCTGGAAAGTAACCGACCCACTGCTGTTCCTAAAATCGGTGCGCGACCCGATCGGTGCGGAAACCCGCCTGGCTGATATGATCGCATCCGAGTTGGGCGTAGCGCTTGGACAGGTGGAATTAAGCCAGCTTGTTACCGTGAATACCGAGCAGTTAAAACTATCCAACACCTTGAATACCGTGGCGCAAGCATCCGCCAGCCGGACAGAGCAGTATGGTTTTACCGTCACGGATGTACGTCTCAAACAGCTTACCTTTCCCCAGGCAAATTTAACCAGCGTCTTTCAGCGTATGAAAGCCGAACGCGAAGCGATTGCTCGCCAGTTCCGGTCGGAAGGCACGGAACAGGCAGCCAAAATTCGAGCTGCAGCGGATACGGAGAGAGCACAAATTCTGGCCGATGCGAACCAAAAAGCGGCCGAAATTCGCGGCCAGGCAGATGCCGAAGCAATAGCCACCTATGCGGCTGCCTTTGGGAAAGATCCTGAATTCTACCAATTCCTGCGCACTCTGCAGTCCTATGAGGTTTTTGTCGATGGCAATACAACACTGATCTTGCCATCCAACTCTGAACTACTGAGGTACCTTAACCCATCGATCACAAATCTGCAAGAGACGAACAGTCCTCAGACCGATTCTACGACCCCGACATCAGATTCGGGATCCAATTAGGTGCCCTATGACAACCAACTCATCTCAACCTCCAGAAAGAAAACCGCTGGATTGGCGGGCCGGGCTAAGGCAAGTCGGACAAGCCATCCGAAAAATTTTTCAAATTCTTATTGGCGATGGCGAAACCCCTTGGGAAGATCTACAAGCCACTTTTGGTCATCTCCGGCCAAAGCGGATATTTTGGGGAATATTTGGCCTATCAATTGCTGTGTATCTACTCACAGGAGTTTATGTAGTAGATCCGGGAGAAGCAGCGGTTGTGCGACGCTTTGGGATGGTTATCGAGCCACGGGCCACTCCAGGAGCCCACTATCGGTTACCCTGGCCGGTCGACCGGGTGGATA
>DLXG01000073.1 GCA_003448875.1 Anaerolineaceae bacterium | reverse complement strand
GTGACCATGAAGTATCCTTCCTGTTACCTGATGGGCCCGCGCGCTCATGGTGAAATCCTCTCCATGGCCTTTGCCGGGCCGGGTCAGTGGCAGGATGCAGGTGGCAAAGTGATTCATTTTGCGCCTCACACCAGCAGTAAAATCACCTCCAAATCCATCAGCAAAGGCGGCGGGCGGGCTTCCTATCGCGGCCTGTTGAAGGTATACAAAGGTGCCGAAGATGTCCGCTCCAATGTGGTGTGTGACGCATTGCTGCTTGATCCGCAATCCCGCTCGGATACGTACCCCTATATCGAAATTGACGAGCAGGATGTGACCATCGGACATGAAGCCTCGGTGTCCAAAGTCGGGGAAGAACAACTGTTTTATTTGATGAGCCGCGGTTTGAGCGAAGAAGAAGCAACTACGATGGTGGTTTCGGGCTTCATTGAGCCGCTGGTCAAAGAACTACCCATGGAATATGCTGTAGAAATGAACCGTCTGATTCAATTGCAGATGGAAGGCTCGATTGGGTGATGTGATTGTTAGCCGAATGCAATATCAAAGAGAAGAGGATTGAAGAAACCGATGACCAAAGAAACCCCTAAAATCGTCACCCGTACACGGCGGCGCGAGGAAGCCGTTTTGAAAGACTTTGCCTTTACGCAGGAAATGGTTCGCTCTGCCGGGATGAGTGAATTCATCCGCAATTACCGCTTGCAGGCCTGGCAAACCTATCAGTCGCTGCCTATGCCAACGGTAAAGGAAGAAGCCTGGCGGCGTACAGACCTGCGTGGGATGGAATCTGACCGCTTCCGCCTGCCGCAAAATGAAGCCTATCTTGACCTGGCACCTTTACCGGAAGAATTGATGCGCCCGATAGCCGATGGAGAACACGGCGGGCAAATCATTCTGATGCCCGGCGGTGCGCAGGTTACCCTTGCAGAAGAACTGGCAAATAAAGGGGTTATTTTCACCGATTTGCGAACGGCTGAAGAGAAACACCCCCAATTGCTGGAAAAAGTGTTAAATAAAGTCGTTAAACCTACCGAAGGTAAGTTTGCAGCCCTGGCGGCAGCGCTGGCAGAGACAGGTGTACTGCTTTATATCCCACGCAATGTAGAAATTGACCAGCCTTTGCACAGCCTGTTATGGGGGCCGGGTGTGCATCTGGCACACATTTCTCACATCATCGTCTGGCTGGAAGAAGGGGCACGGGCAACTTACGTCCACGAATATGCCTCCCCAACCGAGGCGGGGCAGACCCTCCACGTTGGATTGGTGGAAGTGCATGTCGGCGCTGGTGCGAATTTGCGCTTTGTTGAATTGCAGTCGTGGGGTGAAAATGTCTGGAATTTTACCCACGAGCGTTCGCAAGTTGAGGCAGATGGCAATCTGGACTGGATTTTTGGCGCGATGGGTGGCCAGTTGACCAAGAATTTTGCCGATTTAGACCTGATCGGCCGCGGGGCCAGCGGGCGCATGTCCGGCTTTTATTTCACCGATGGTCAACAACATCTGGATTATGACTCGCAGCAGAATCACCTCGCGCCCAATACCACCAGTGATTTGCTCTTCAAAGGTGCCCTGATAGACCGCAGCCGGGTGGTGTGGCAGGGTATGATTTATGTCGCTCCCGGCGCGATGAAAACGGATGGCTATCAGGCCAACCGCAATCTGGTGCTCAGCCGGGAGGCACGGGCCGACTCAATCCCCGGCCTGGAAATTCTGGCCGATGATGTACGCTGCACGCATGGCGCCACGGTTGGCAAAATTGATCCTGATCAGGTGTTTTACCTGCGTGCGCGGGGTGTTCCCAAAATCGAGGCTGAACGCCTCATTGTCGAGGGCTTCTTTGACCCGATTATGCAGCGGATTCCTTTTGAAGGAGTGCGGGAACGCTTCCAGGAGGCGATTACCCGAAAGATGGAAGTGTATCACGGTTGAAATATCTGGTCTGGATAATTAACATCCCAAAAGCCCTTTCCGGCATGACAGCCGGAAAGGGTATGCCCATCTAAGGGGACTGTGTTCGGCTCATCGCCGTTTGTGATAAAATTAACTGATTGATCAAAAAATCTTTTGGATGGAGTAAGGTATGGCAGGAGTTCCTTTCATCAACCCACCAGAACCGGAAACGACCTATGAGGTAGGAGATACGGTTGAGGTCTATTGTGACCATGAAAAAGGGGGGCAGCGTGTGCGTGGTTGGTTAAAGGGAATTGTGGTTCAGGTCGACCCGAAAATGGTCGCTGTCCAATTTCGTACCAACGTATTTCTGACGGATGGCTGGATGGTTCCAGACCATATCCTCTGGTACCCGCAAAATTCCCCTCATATTCGCTTCCCTGCCAAAAAGGGGTCTCGTGCGGAGATGGCAAATCAGGATTAAGCAACTTACTTATTGGTCTGAATGAGGGTTTGAATGAATACCACCACAACTGAGCGGTTGGATGTAGTTCAAATACGCGAGGATTTTCCAATTCTCAAGCGCGAGATCGCGCCGGGAGTTCCACTAATTTACCTGGATTCGACGGCAACTTCACAAAAGCCGCTGTCGGTTATCCGGGCGATGAACGATTACTACGAAAAGAGCAATGCCAACATACACCGCGGAGTGCATACGCTTGCAGAAGAGGCTACCGCTCAGTATGAATCTGCCCGTGAAAAGATTGCCCGATTTATCGGCGCACGCAAAAGCCGTGAGGTAATTTTTGTGCGTAACACCACCGAGGCAATCAATCTGGTGGTATTCAGTTGGGGACGGAAGTATCTACAGCGGGGTGACCGGGTTCTGCTGACTGAAATGGAGC
>DLXG01000286.1 GCA_003448875.1 Anaerolineaceae bacterium | reverse complement strand
AGCGGGCGGCGATGATTGAAACCGGCAGCCCCTTTCGCCAATCGGAGAGGATGGCTTCCCAAAGAGCGGCAGGGTCAATTTCATCATTGTGGATTAGAAACGGATAACTTCCTGTTTCACTTTCATCGGCAAGATTTTCCAATTCAATTGCAGCCTGCCCCTCGTATGTGACCTGCTCGCGGATGCCCAACAGCGCAGAAACTGCATCAAATAACCGGCCCATGCTGGAGGTCAGCGGGGTGTTGATCCGGTTCTCCAATTGGGTTCGCAGGATGGTTCTTTCCTCTTCGCAGAAGGCTCGAACGGGCGGCAGGTCTGGCTCCCACTCGAGACCGGCTGCCCAGAGATGTGCCAGTGCAATCCGGCTGACCCGCCGCACAGCCGCATCACCTCCGGGCAGAGGGACATATTTGAGGTGAAGTAAACGCTGATAACCCCGCTGGTTGCCGAGTAAAAACTCGCCACCCCAGATCGCTCCATCATTGCCGTAGCCGGTTCCATCCAGAATAACGCCGATAACCGCTTGGCCGGGGTCGCATTGATTGTCAGCCAGGCAGGAAACCAAATGGGCATGGTGGTGTTGAACCTGAACCAGCGGTAAGTTTTGTTCCTGCGCTCTCCTGACGGCATAACGGGTTGCCAGATAATTGGGATGCTGATCGCAGGCGAGGGTTTCTGGTTTGATTTGAAATACTTTCTCAAAATGAGCAATGCCTTCCTCAAAAGATGTTAAGGTTTCATAATTTTCCATGTCCCCAATGTAATGGCTGAGGAAGGCGTATTGTCCGCGTGTCAAACAAAAGGCATTTTTTAGTTCAGCACCGGTTGCCAGCAAAGGGGGTAATTCCTGCCCGATGAGGATGGGGTCTGGTGCAAAACCACGCGAACGGCGGATGAAATACATCTTTGAGCGGAAGGATTTAACGACGGAGTCATCCACCCTCATGTGAATTTCGCGGTTATGGAACAGAAAGCCATCAGCCAGCGAGGCCAGCTGACTACGGGCCTGATCGTCTCTATAAGCGATTGGTTCATCGCTGAGGTTGCCGCTCGTCATCACCAGCACGGGAGGATATTCCGGCTCAGGTTCGGTGAGTAAGAGGTGCAGAGGGGTGTAAGCCAGCATAAAACCCAGCCGGTTCTGGTGGGGGGCAATGTTATTCGGCAAAAGAGCCGGCTGACGGGTTTCTAAAAGGACAATCGGAGCGAACCGCGATTCGAGCCACTCTTTTTCCTCCGGCATAATCAGGCAGTATTGTTCGATAGTTCTGAGATCAAATGCCATCAAGGCGAAAGGTTTATCACTGCGCTGCTTGCGTTCCCGTAAAATTTGAACAGCCTTTTCATTTGTGGCATCACAGGCCAGATGAAAGCCTCCCAATCCTTTGATGGCGAGGATCTTTCCCTCTTTCAGCCATTCGCGGGCGGTTTGTATGGCGGCATCCTTTTCGGCAATTGATTGACCGTCAACCTCAAACCAGACCTGCGGGCCGCAGGCGGGACAGGCAATTGGTTGAGCGTGAAAGCGCCGATCTTCGGGATTTTCGTATTCCTGCCGGCAGGATGGACACATGACAAAGCCAGCCATGGTGGTGTTTGGCCGGTCGTAGGGCAGGCTCTGGATGATGGTAAAACGAGGGCCGCAGTTGGTGCAATTGATGAAGGGGTAACGATACCGCCGGTCAGAGGGATCAAACAGCTCACGGCGGCAGTCCGCGCAGATAGCCGTATCCGGCGATATGGGTTGAAATTGGGTAGGATCGAATTGGCTGGATAGAATCTGAAACTCAACCAGATTTTCAGGTTGGGTAGCGAGTATTTGTAATGAATCAATGCGTGCCAGCGGCGGCAGCTGGTTTTGGAACTGGGTTAGAAAATTATCCAGATGGTTCGAAGTTCCTTCCAGATGGATTTCAACATTGCCCGAAGTGTTGCGTACCCAGCCTTTCAGGTTGTTCTGACGGGCAAGATTGTAGATAAACGGACGAAAACCAACCCCCTGGACTATTCCACGAACCAAAACTCGAACCGCTACGGCTTCTACACTCATTTTTGGCGATGCTGTTGAACGACCTCATCCAACCAGTTAATCCAGTCTGACATTCCATCCCCCGTTTTTGCGGAAAGCGGGAAAGTTCGCAGGCCGGGGTTGAGGATTTCCACACCTCTTTGGAAGTTAGCCATGTTGAAATCCACATAGGGCAGTAAATCCATTTTATTGATGATCAACACGTCAATACCCCGATACATGTTAGGGTATTTGTAAGGTTTGTCATCCCCTTCGGGAGTGCTGGCAATTAATAAATTGAGATGAGAGCCTAACTTAAAGGCAGCCGGACAAATCAGGTTACCGACATTTTCAATTAGTACGATGTCAATATTTTCCAGCGGAAGGGACTGTAAACCGGCATGGAGCATGACCGCGTCAAGATGACAATCTCCACCGGTATTAATTTGAACAACCGGCAAACCCAATGCCGAAACTTTATCCGAGTCGATTGTCACCGGAGCTGTGTCACCTTCAATAACGGCCAGCCGATATTTGGGGGTTAACGCTTCCAATGTCTTCAAGATGAAAGTTGTTTTGCCAGCCCCCGGTGAGGCCATTACATTAATGGCAAAGGTGTGATGACGGTCAAAATAAGCCCGGTTTTGCTGGGCAACCTGATCATTGGCGTCAAAAATTTTCTCTACAACAGGAACACGGGTGGGGGACATGAACCTCCTTATTTTTCAACAATGATGGATTCGACATAAAACTCTTCTCCCCCAATAATTTTCAGGTGAAAACCACCGCATTGTGGACAGGGGGAAAGAGATTCAACTACTTCAAATTCCTGCTGACAATCAAGGCATTTCAGCCGGGCTGGAACTCGTTTGAAATGCAGTCTGGCATCCTGACAGATTGTATTTTCGGCGATCATGTTCCAGTAAAACTGAACCGAATCATCCACAATGCTGGATAATTTACCAACGATAAGGTAAATATCGGTCACACGGTTGGCGTTTGCCTGATTGGCGTGTCTTAAAGCAATCTCCAGTACTGATTCGGTTACGGCGAGTTCGTGCATGTCAGTAATTTTACCATTAAGAGAAATCGGAGTTAAAACCCCTGAATATAAGCCCTTAGCGGGTTTTGATGTCAGTTTCGCTTGAAGATTGCAAAATCAAGTCCATTAATTGAAGCTTGATGGTAAGCAAATTGCTGGCCACCACATTTGCAACTCTTCGCATGATAATATAACCAAGGCGAGGGTCTTCCTCGCAAAGGCGATTCAATTCATCTCCATTGATCACCAGCAGGGTGGAATCCTTCAAGGCAATGGTAGAGGCGGTGCGTTGACGGACTACCGGGGTTAACTTAGACCAACCGATGATGTCCAGAGGTTCAGCGGTGGTGATGCGTACAATCCCGCGGGTTGGTACGGCAATATCAACCCCAATTTCTCCGGAGAGAATGATATAGATATTATCTACCCGGTCACCTTCGCAAAAAATGGATTGACCCTCTTGATATTCCACAATTGAGGAAATTGCCGCCAGTGCTTCAATTTGCTGGGGTTTGAGATCCAAAAACCATGGAATGGTTTGCAGGGTCTTAATCAAGTCGGAATTATGCATGACAATCAAATCGGTCGTGTGATTATCTACGTTTGTAACACCGAATGCCGAATGGGTTAAAGTGTCCAGCGTCATCATTCAAACGGGTAACTTGTCATCAAATTAGACCTGACTTTCAACCAAGCCATTCCAAGACCCGTTCAACGGCGGGTTGCAGCAACCGGATGGCAGCAGGTGACAGGGATTGGGTGAAATTAAATTCAAACCCCCGCACAGATAATAAGGCCGCAGAGGGGGTCTTGTGATAAAGTGCGTCGCATAATGCCAGACAGGTAGCGGGTGTAAGGTGATGGGTGAATGGTGAAGGCTCGAATTGAGCCTGAATCGGGGTAAAAGACACATCTTGCGGAATGCTGCCGGTATGGGCGTCAATAAACAATACCCGTTCGAACTGACTCAACCACTCGGCGTGTTCGGGGATCAGGTGTAATGCAAAACCAACAGTTATGATCGGGTTCAATTCGTACTGGTACTGTTCAGGAATGGGAGGCAGGCGGAAATTCAGCCTCTCGGCGACCTGCCGGAGAATGTGCCAGGCTATCCCGTCATCCTGCCGATCGAGATTGCCATAACCCAGCAGTAGAATTTTTTGAGCAGCAGGTTCCTGCTGATATGCACTGGCAGGAACCTGCTGTTTATCGTGGCTTGATTGATTGGGCATTCTAACGAGTAATGGTTTTTACGAGATTTCCCTGATGATCGATCATTTCCACCATGATGGGCATCTGCCCGACAGCGTGGGTGGAGCAGGAAAGGCATGGGTCATAAGCCCGCACGGCGGCTTCGACACGGTTAAGTAAGCCCTCGCGAATTTGCTGACCGTTAATGTAGGTTTTTGCTACACTATCTACGGCATGACTCATGGCCCAGTTGTTGTTGCCGGTGGCAACAATCAAGTTGACACGCTCAATCTGGCCATTGGGTTTGGCCCAATAGTGATGCCACAACGTGCCGCGCGGCGCTTCAATGACGCCTACCCCTTCGCCCTTGAAGTTCTGGCGGGTGTTGAGGATGTCGGTACTGAGAATATCCGGGTCTTCACACAACACACGGACGTTTTCAGCGGCATAGAGTGCCTCAATCAGGCGGGCGTAATGGTAATAGAGCGTATTCTCAACCGGTTTGCCGTTGTTCAGCGCTTTGAATTTGCGCAATTCGGCATCGGCAAGGGGAGTCGCCATTCGGTCACTGGCGTTTAACCTGCCCAAAGGTCCAACCCGATATACGCCGGCCGGATACCCCATTTTCTTGTAATAGGGGAATTTCAGGTAAGACCAGGATTCGACGTGTTCGGCGATGTAGTCCAGATACTTGCGCCCGTCGAATAATTCCAGCTGATTGCCGGTAGAATCAATCAGACGCACATCCCCATCATACAATTCGAGGGTGTTACCGGGTTTGACAAGGCCCAGATAGCCGGTTGGGAAGACGGCAAATTTATCAATATCTTCGCGATTCTTTTCAGCCCAGTCCTTGAAAATTTGAATTCCGAGTTGGATGGTGGCAATGACCTCATCCAGGCCGGCTAAAATGGTATCGCGTTCGGCCATTTTCAGGGCTTTATTGACCCCGCCAGGAACGGCAAAGACGGGGTGAATTCGCCGACCGCCGAGGATATGAATGATTTCCTGCCCGTATTTCCGCAGGTTGACGGCTTTGAGCGCAAGTTCAGGATTGGCCTGAATCAAACCTACCACATTGCGTATAGCCGGATCTGCGTCGAATCCGAGCAGCAAATCGGGGCCGGCAAGTTCAAAGAAGTGCATCCCATGGCTTTGAATAATTTGCCCCATGTGCATCAATTCCCGCAGCAGTTGAGCCGGGCGCGGCGCGGGAGACCCATAGACCTCATCACCGGCTTTGGCTGCCGCAAGGTGGTGCGAAACCGGGCAAATTCCACAAATGCGCGGCGTGATGGTCGGCATTTCAAAAACCATCCGTCCCTCGCAGAATTTTTCGAAGCCGCGAAACTCATTAACGTGCAGGTAGGCACGTTCTACATTCCCATCAGGGGTGAGGTGGATGGTTACTTTGGCGTGGCCTTCAATGCGGGTTACCGGTTCGATTGTGATTTTCTGAGTTGTCATGGCAAATTCCTCCTTCCTTAGTGCCAGTGCAGTTTATCATCTTTCAAAACCGGTTTTCGGCCTTGCGCCAGTTCTGAAAGGACGTAGAAGATAGTGTCTGCATCCGGCGGGCAACCCGGCACGAAGATATCCACCGGTACAACCTCATGGACTGCCCGCACACGGGTTGGTCGGGCCAGTTCAGGGTCATCGGGGATTTTTCCTTCGGCATCGGTGCTTTCGGTTTCCACGTAGGCGCGGCGCAGGGTTTCTTCAATCGTAAAGAAGTTACGCATGGCAGGCACGCCGCCAAACACGGCACAATCGCCCAGAGCGACCAGTATCTTGCAGCGTTTGCGCATCATTTTCGCAACTTCTTCGTTGCTGGTATTGTTGATGCCGCCTTCCAGAATGCCCACATCCACCCCGCTTTCATCCGGGTGCTTTAAGTCAGTGATGGGGGTGGAGCGCAGGTCTACTAATTCAACAATCTTGGCAATACGTTCATCCATGTCCAGCAGTGACATGTGACAGCCAGCACAACCTGCCATCCAATCTGATGCAACCTTTGGTTTACTCATAATTCATCCTCCACAATACTTACCTTGTATTCTCAGGCAGCAATGCTGACTGGAGAAGGTCGTTTGGAGAGCGTGCTTTCCCAGTCATTTGCTAAGTTGACATCTAATTTTTCAGCAAGTGCAGTGAGCACTGCTTCATTCGTCCAGATGGAATCAGCCGGTTTGAGGACTTGTGTGGCAGTTTGCATCCGTCCTTCCAGATTGATGTAATGCCCATCCTGTTCCAGCCAGTTGACCACCGGTAAGACGACATCCGCCATGGCAGTTAAGCGGGAATGGTAGCTGGCCTGGACGATGAGGCTGGAGCACTTTTCCAGCTGTTGAATGAACTTTTCTTTGGGTTCCTCGTCACCAATGGCCACATAGGCTACCTGAGAGCCGTTAAGTTTAAAGGGCTTGTCCAGGCCAAGTTGAGCGGCAGCCAGGGCATTGGCACCGCCTTTGACACTGAGCAACGCGCTGCCGGTTGTCTGGCTCAGGTCGAGCAGCAGCTGCATTATCTCGTCATCTATGGTTGCCGGGTCATAAACGATCAACGGACTTTCGCTATTGGTTAATTGATAGGCAGCCTCCAGAATTAAGTCGGATGCAACACCGCAGGCAGAGCTGGCTTTGAGTACCTCTTCATCCGGCTGTCCGTTGAATGCTACCTGATTTTGGCCAAGTTTGGCTACTGCGGCAATCAATCCTCTAAGCAGGGTCGCCTGCGTTTTCTTTTGAGGTGTCAAGGCGCAGTGAGCCAGATCGCCCAAACCGTTTTCATTTTCGTCTACTACGATCAACTTGATGGGTTCTGGGAAGCGTCGGCGGATGAAGAAGCCCAATACCTCGTGTTCGTTGACGAGATCAGCGCCCATTACCAAAAATGCGCCGGCTTCATGCATCCGTTCAACCTTTCCTTCAAAGGGTTTACCCAGTTTTTCAGCCCATCGGGATAAGATGGCTGTTCGACTGCCCTCTTCGGTGGAGGTTACCATTTCGCTATGCAGATCATCAAGGAATAACTGGCGGAAGAGATGCAGGCTTTCGACTGGCAAGCGTGTAGAAGCCAGGGCCGCAAGACCATGCCCGGAAGCGGCTTTGATTTTCTGAGCGGCAGTCATCAGGGCTTCTTCCCATGAAACCGGCTGAAGAGCACCATTTTTGCGGACAAGCGGGGTTTTCAAACGTTCGCGGTCATCAAAAGCCGGGTAAAAGCGGCCGACTTTGCAGGTTACGCCTTGATTGACCGGCGCGTCCCAATTTCCGTCAATTCGTATCAATTGCTGATCTCGGGTGAGAATATCCAGCCCGCAGCCAACTGAACATCCTGCACAGATGGTTTGAAGGTGATCAACGGTCGTATTTTGACCGCGATAGGCACTGCGCCGGTCAATCAAGGCGCCGGTGGGGCAGACCTGCACACACATGCCACAGGAAACACAGGAACTTTCTCCCAGCGGCACGTTCAGATCGGCGATGACAAAAGTTTTAGCGCCGCGTTCCTCAACGCCGAGTGTGTTGGCTCCCACCAGTTCTGAGCAGGCACGGATACAGCGCCGGCACAGGATGCAGCGGTTATGTTCAAGGATAAAGTAGGGATGGGAGGCATCTACTGGATACGGCTGCCAGTTAGGCTGTAAGGGCCAGTGGGTCATCCCTTCCCCATAAGCAGCGTTTTGCAGTTCGCAATCGCTGCCGCTTACCTGACAATAGGGGCAGAAATGATTGCGTTCACTGAAAATCAGGGTGAGGACAAATTTTCTGGCTTTCCGAATTTGATCAGAAGTGGTTCGCACCACCATGTTGTTGGTTGCCGGTATGGTGCAGGATGCCTGCAACGTTCGGAAACCCTCAATTTCGACCATGCATAGACGGCATCCACCATAGGGTTTCAAGTGGGGATGATCACACAGGGTCGGAATGTGGATTCCGGCTTTGCGGGCAGCATTGAGTACAGTCGTGCCTTCAGGGACTTCTACTTTTTGGTCGTCAATTGTCAGGGTAATCATTCCAGACACTCTCCTTCTCGTTGATTAGTGAATGATTGGTTGGTCAATCCTGCTCCTATTGGTAAAAAAGATCACCTCAAAAATTACTCGTCCGCTAATTCGACCTTTACAGCAGTTATTTTGAATTCCGGAATTTTTGCAATCGGATCTAACGCTGCAATGGTTAACTCGTTCGCGTTCGCTTCTGGAAAATGGAAATTGGCGTATACCATTCCTTCTGGCACCCGGTCAGTCACCCATGCCTCAGAAACAATGCTACCCCGCCGTGAGGTAACGCGCACTCGACGGTTGCCGTTGATACCAATCCGCAGGGCATCTTCGGGGTTTAATTCAATTAAGGGCTTTGGATACACTTCCAGCAAACCTTTGGCGCGGCGGGTCATCTCACCGCCATGCCAGTGATAGATTACCCGGCCTGTGTTCATCAGCATTGGAAATTCCGTATCGGGTTTTTCAGCGGGTGGGACGTCAGTAGTGGGTGAGAAGAGACCTTTACCCCGTGTGAATTGACCAATATGAAGAATTGGTGTGCCGGGGTGATCGTATCCTTTGACCGGCCAGTGGAGATTTTCGCCGCGATCCAGCCTTTCGAAACTTACGCCGGCGTAGGATGGGGTAACACTGGCTACTTCGTCCATGATCTCAGCTGGTGAAGCATACTGCCAGCCGGCTTGCGGTGCGGAGGACGGTTTTCGGCCGCCCAGAGTAATCACGCGCCGGGCCAGGTCGGAGATGATTTCCCAATCGGGGCGAGCCTGACCGACCGGTTCGACTGCCTTGCGAACATGCTGGATGCGTCGTTCGGTATTGGTAAAAGTCCCTTCTTTTTCGGCAAAGCTGACACCGGGCAATAACACATCGGCGTAGACTGAGGTTTCAGAGGGGAAGATTTCCTGCAATACAAGAAACTCCAGTTCTTCCAAACAATGACGGACATGATTGACGTCCGGGTCGGTCATGACCGGATTTTCCCCAAGAATGTAAAGCGCGCGGATTTTTCCTTCAGCCGCAGCGGGGATCATCTCGGTCACGGTCATGCCGGGTTTAGGCGAAAGCGGCACACCCCAGGCGGTTTCAAACTTCTCGCGGGCCGCATCGGAAGTAACCGGTTGATAACCGGGATAAACATTGGGTAAACCGCCCATGTCGCAGGCACCCTGTACGTTGTTCTGCCCCCGCAGAGGGTTGACACCGCCGCCCGGCACGCCCATATTGCCCAACAACATTTGCAAATTGGCCAGTGTCAAGACGTTCTGAACGCCGACGATGTGCTGAGTGATGCCCATCGCCCAGAAGGCTGCCATGGGCTTGCAGGTCCCCATGATTTCAGCCGCCTGATAAAGTTTTTCAATCGGTACTCCGGTTATTTCGGCTACTTTTTCCGGCGGATAATTTTGAAGGTTGGCCTTGAATTCATCAAAGCCTTCGGTGCGCTCGGCAATAAATTGCTCATCTGCCCAGCCTTTTTCTAAAATGATGTTCATTATGCCATTCAGCAGGGCTATGTCGGTGCCGGGTTTCTGCTGGAGGTGCAGGGTAGCAAAGTCCACAAGATCAATGCGGCGCGGGTCGGCAATGATCAGTTTCACACCGCGTTTCAAAACCGCCTGGCGGATCATTGTGCCAAAGACGGGGTGCTGTTCGGTTGTGTTCGAACCGGTTACGAAAATGGCCTTGGCATTTTCGACAATGTCCTGCATCGTGTTCGACATTGCCCCTGAACCATAGGCGATAGCCAGACCGGCGACAGTGCTGGCGTGGCAGAGGCGGGCGCAGTGATCAATATTATTGGTACCAAGCACCTGCCGCGCAAACTTGTTCATCAGGTAATTTTCTTCATTGGTACACTTGGCGGAAGTGAGTACGCCAATGCTATCAGCCCCGCTCTCGCTGCGGATTTGATTGAGTTTATTCGCTACAATATTGAGGGCGGTTTCCCATTCTACAGCAACCCACTCACCGCGGTTCTTTTTGTCCTTACGCGTTTCACCTTTTAGCAGGTATTCACGCACCATTGGTTGGGTCAGGCGGTCTGGATGATGGACATAATCGTAGCCGTACCGTCCCTTGACGCACAGGCGCATCCCGTTAACAGGGCCCTCAGGTGTTGATGTAACACGGATAATTTTGCCGTCTTTGACGTTCAAATCGAACTGACAGCCAACCCCACAGTAAGAGCAGGTGGTGCGCACGACCTTATCGGGCGCGCCTAAGCCCACCGACATTTTATTATCCAACGCTCCGGTAGGGCAGTAGGCTACACATGCCCCGCAAGATTCGCAGCGGGCTTCCAGCATCGGTTCATCCAGGCCGGCTACAATACGAGCCTCGTAACCGCGTTCAGAGAGTCCCCAAACAAAGCGTCCCTGGACTTCAGCGCAGGCGCGGACGCAACGGCCGCATAGGATACATTTGTTCAAATCAACCCAGACGAAGGGATTGGGATCGCTGTTGATTTCATAGCGTGGTTTTTCAGCCATAAAGGCTTTCATATCCAGCCCGTAGGCCTTTGCCCAGTGTTCCAACTCGTTGGGGTGTTCGTCTTTCTGGGCGTATCCGGAATCGTAATATGTCGAAAGCAATAGTTCTAATATTGTCCGGCGGGATTTATGCAGGGTTTCCGTTTCGGTTTGTACTTCCATGCCGTTTTCTACCGGCAGGGTGCAAGAGGTCATCGGTACGCGGCCGCCCTTGACTTCGACAATGCAAAGACGACAACCACCGTAGGGGGAAAGATCTTTATGGTAGCAAAGGGTAGGGATGGTGATACCGGCTTTTTCGGCAGCCTCTAAAACCGTCGTGCCTTTGGGTACGTCCAGTTCGATGCCATTAATTTTGATCTGAACCATGATATCTCTCATCCTTTCAACAATAAATCATTACTTGTTCCACTTCTTAAGGAAAATGAACCAGTAGACTAACCCAACCAGCACGGCCCCGCCGATGATGTTGCCAATGGTAACCGGCAGTAAATTGTTTACAAGGAATCCCTGCCAGGTCAGGTTGGAAAACTTTTCGATGGTTACACCGGCATCCAGCAATGCTTTCGATTCCCAAAATGCAGCCGGGGCAAACTGTTTGATGAACAACCCCAACGGGATAAAGTACATATTGGCAATTGAGTGTTCAAAGCCGCAGGCGACAAAACCGCTGATGGGCGGTATGATGGCCAGGATTTTATCTGTGGTAGAACGGGCCGAGTAACACAACCAGACCGCCATACAGACCATCGCGTTGCACATAATGCCCAGCGCAATCGCCTGAACAAATTCAAGGTTGACTTTGCTGTTAGCGATGTTTAACGCAGCTAAACCGATTGAACCATTCCCGAATGTATATTGGCGGGTCAAGAACATAATCACGGCAGTGGCAACTGAGCCCACGAAGTTGCCAAAATAAACGATGATCCAGTTACGCAGAAGCGCCTGTAAAGTCACTTTACCGTTTGTGAAGGCCATAATGATCAGGTTGTTGCCGGTGAAGAGTTCGGCACCGCCAACGATGACGAGAATGAGGCCAACCGTAAAGACCAGGCCAGTCAGCAGGCGGGCAACCCCATAAGGGAGTGCAGAAGAACCGGCGCTAACCGTGGTGGCGAAAATGGCTCCCAGTGCGATAAAGGCGCCTGCTAAAATGGATAAGGCAAAAAGCGGCCAAAAGGCAAGATTGGCTTTTTTCACGCCAATGGTTTCTGCCTTTTGTGCCATTTCGGCGGGCATTAGCGCATCGATGGAAATTACGTTGTTTTCGACTGCCATGATCAATAAATCTCCAATAAATTAGTTACAGAGGTTTACTAAGAATGGGGAATTAACTCCTCCATTTTGCAAACACCAGCCGGGCAAACTTTGAGGCGGATGTGGGCTTCTACCTCTGCACGGAAGTAATTCAAGATGTCACGCAGGGGTGTGCCCGCGGTTTGCCCAAGACCGCAGTTGGACAACATGTAAAGGTTTTCGGAAAGTTCTGCCAGTTTGTCGAGATCGCTCAACGAAGCCTGGCCTTTCGAGATTTTATCCAGCATTTCCCAGGCACGCTGGGTACCAATCCGACAGGGATTGCATTTACCGCACGATTCGACCCGGAAGAAATTGAGCAGCACTTTGGCAAGATCCACGACGCAGGTATCCTCATTGCAGATCAGTAAAGCACCGGAGCCTAACGAAACACCCGCTTTGGCGTAGGAATCGAAGTCCATGGGGGTATCCTGTAACGAGGCCGGGATGATCGAGCCGCTTGAGCCACCCGTCTGAGCGAGTTTAAAGTTGGTGCCATTCTTCATGCCTTTGGCATAGATGGCAATTACTTCTCTTAAGGTGATGCCCATTGGTACTTCAATCAGCCCCGTGACATTGACATTACCAAGGATGGTATAAACCTTGGTACCGGGGCTGTTGGGAGTGCCAAAACTGCGATACCAATCTGCGCCGTTGTTGATGATGGGCGGGATATTTGCCAGAGTTTCTACGTTATTGATGACGGTTGGCTTACCCCACAGACCAAAAGTGGTTGGATAGGGCGGGCGTGACCGCGGTTGTCCGCGCTTGCCCTCGATTGATTCGATGAGCGCGGTCTCTTCACCGCAGATGTAAGCACCTGCACCGGCGTGAATATGAATTTCGAAGTTGAAATCAGTGCCAAATATGTTTTTCCCTAAAAAGCCCATCTCGTGAGCATCTTGTAGGGCTTTTTTGAGGCGTTCCTGAGCAAGCAGATATTCGCCGCGCACGTAAATGTAGCCTTCATCAGCGCCAACGGCGTAACCCGCAATAGCCATGGCTTCGATCATACTGTGCGGATCACCCTCGAGAATGAGGCGATCCTTGAAGGTACCGGGTTCGGACTCATCTGCATTGCAAATGATGTATTTCTTTTCCGATTTTTCGCGGGCAACAAAGCCCCATTTGGTACCGGTTGGAAAGCCAGCACCGCCGCGCCCGCGCAAACCGGACTTTTTAACTTCCTCAATGACTTCAGCCGGTGTCATGCT
Organism: Anaerolineaceae bacterium; assembly: GCA_003448875.1. Classification (GTDB taxonomy): domain Bacteria; phylum Chloroflexota; class Anaerolineae; order Anaerolineales; family Anaerolineaceae; genus Bellilinea. Next base: position 1,446 of record DLXG01000286.1, on the reverse strand, counting down.
GGTCAGCACTTTACCAAGGGCCATGTAGCCGTCGTTGAGAATGTAATCTTCAATGCTGGTCGGGTCAATGATGCCGGCCCGGCGCAGAACAATTCTCTGTTCGGCGGGAAGGGTGCCTTTGCGGGCATGCAGCCAGGCGATTCGGCCACTTAATTCGCGCACGGAGGCGACCAGATCTTCGGCAATGCGCCCTTTATAAAGATGTTCTTCGACCAGATATGGGACTTTTTCTGGGGTAACCGGTCCATAGATGACTGCTTCGGGGTAGACGATTACCAGTGGCAGGGCATCGTGGCGGCCAACATCACCGATCATCGTCAAAGAAATTTCATCCTCCAGTCCGAAGGCTTTGATGTTTTCCTGCAAAGCCTCAAAGACTTCCTGCGCGCCGAGTTGCATGCTGATTGGGTCACTGGAGACCAGCACCATTGAGCGAGTCATTTTCATCGGGCACCTCCTTTACTCATACCGCGCTAAAATTTCAGGAACCTTTCGGGCGTCAACATTCCCGTAGATGTCATCGTCAATCACGATGACCGGCCCGACCGAGCAAACCCCGAGACAGCTGGTCGTGATCAGTGTCCACTTGCCGTCCGGCGTAGTCTCATTTGGTTCGAGGCCCAGTTCTTCCTTCAAGGCTTCAAACACCTCTCTCCCTCCGACTACATGGCAGGGTGCGCTTTCGCAAAATTGAATGACATGGCGTCCGCGGGGTTTGGTGGAAAGCATGTGATAGAAACTGGCCACCCCGAACAAGCTGCTCTTGGGTTCCTTCAAGCGGCGGCTGATCTCTTCCATGGCTTCTGTGGGGATATACCCCAACTGCCGGTTTACCTCGTTAAGGATAGGAATTAATTCCTCCTGTTTTGCGCCGTATTTTTCGATTGCAGCAGTAACTGCTTCGAGTACTTTATTGCTGCTTTTAGTTTCAACGCTCATGCTTTTCCTCCTTTGGTCTGAGTCGGACGGTTGCCAGTGCCGTCTGAATTATTCAATGACAACTGCGTTGAAATTACACACCTGCATGCAAATTCCGCAGCGGATGCAGGTGTCGGGGTCAATGACGTGAGTCTGGCGGCGTTCACCGCTAATGGCGTTAACCGGGCAGTTTCGAGCGCAAACCGTACAGCCGGTACAGGCATCCGCTAGAATTTCGTAGCGGATCAATGCACGGCAGACTTTTGCCGGGCAGCGTTTTTCATAAATATGGGCTTCGTACTCATCGCGGAAATACCGTAAGGTGCTGACAACGGGGTTTGGCGCACCCTGCCCCAAGCCGCACAGGCTGTTGGTGCGAATTTCCTGGCAAAGATTTTCGAGTAGTTCGATGTCGCCATCCTGCCCTTTGCCGTCGCAAATGCGGGTGAGGATTTCCAGAATGCGGCGGGTGCCCACCCGGCAGGGAGTGCATTTACCGCAGCTTCCGTCCTGAGTAAAGTCCATGAA
>DLXG01000094.1 GCA_003448875.1 Anaerolineaceae bacterium | reverse complement strand
GGCGTTGGCAAATAATTCTGCGATCATGCTGCGGTAGCGAGCCGGGTCGATGCGCTGGGGCACCTGCAAGATGTTCCAGCGCAGCGGGCGCGGCGAGGCGGGATACAACTGGCGGATATCGATGTGTTCCTCATTGCGACCTGGTTCGCGGTAGATCAGGCCAGGCCAGCGCAGTGCTTTGCGCCAGCCCTGCCCGAAGTCCAGGACAATGGTGCGGTAGTGCCAAAAGCGGGTGGTCTCGTAGGCCAGGCGTTCGGCGGCGATGGATTTACCAAATCCGGTGTCGCCCACAAAAGCGGTATGGAAGTGCCGCTGCGGATCGAGGCGTAAAAACACATCGGTCAATTGCCCGGTCTCGGTTGACCACTGGCGGCCCAGGGTCAGGTCGCCGGCCATCTCGGGATAAAAAGCAAAGGCGGGGGTTTCCTCCTGAATGGTCAGGGCGGACCCTTGCTCAAATGTACCGGGGGCGGTATAGGCTGCCAGCTGCAGCATGGTCAGCAGCGTCGAGTCGGCGTAACCGCTCATTGCCTCCGGGATCGTTTCGACCCGGGTGGAAGGAGTAAAGGCGCGTGCATGCAGGCTGATGTAAGTTTGCTCTTCCTCGTTCAGGCTGCGTGTCTGGACCCCGGCCACTACATCTTCCGTGCCATGGAAGGCTTCGGGGATCAATCCCATTAATGCCTGGGCACCTTGTTCGCTGCGCGCCAGCCCATAGACATCGGTATAAAAAGCTCCTTCCCGGCTGGCAATATCCAGCAGCTTGCGCTGGGTGCGCATGATCTCGGTGAGCAGGATATTGGGATCATCCTGCCACTGGTAGCTGTTGGATAGTGAGAAGGATGGCGCGACGCCAACACTCATCCCGGAGCTGAACCCCCGACCGATCACCTGTCCGATGCCGGAGCCCTTGGTATCTGACGTGGCCGTGCTGTGCGAATCGGCGTGACTTTTGGTGGTTGATGTGCTGGATGTATCGGCGACCGAATCGGTTTCCGATCCTGAGGTGGTCCAGGCCTCCGATTGGGTGGTGGAGTGGCTCTGAGAGGCTGTGGCAGATTGGCTTTGGGTGGTGCTCTCGGAAACCGTATCTGCCTGGCTGGAAGTGACCGAGTGCATGGAGCTGTCCGCCGACCCGCTGCTATTGGTTATACCGTCCGAGGATCCCCAGCTGGCGTTTCCGCCCACGTTGGCTGATAGTCCCACCCCGGCCGGCGCGATGCTGCCGCCCACCCCGCCGTTTACGCCATAACCGGAACTATCCGAATGGGAAACCGCGGTGGAGGATGATTCTGTGTGCGACGAGCCGTCGGTGACCGCTGTGCCTTCCGTGTGGGCGGTGCCATGGCTGACCGCCGTGCCTTGGGTAACCGAGGTCCCGGTAGTGTCGGTTTCCGAAACCCCTACGGTATGTGCCCAGCCGCGCGAACTGGCATGCCCTACCGTATGTGCCTGACCTTCCGCATTCGCAACACCGTCCGTGGTCGATTGTCCTTCGGTCAGGCCGGTGGACTGGTTGGTGTTGTAGGAATGCGAGGCATTTTCGGCCAGTCCACCGGTGAGGATGGCTGGTAGGCTGATGCCGAAGGATGCCGCGCGTGCCCCGGTTTGGCGCGAGGCGTAAACAGAGGTATCCTCCAACAAACCCGAAAGCATGGTGGTAATGTCGGCCAGGTTAACGTGGCTGGCCATCACCAGAAGCATAAATTCTTCACCAAGACCGCTCATGCCGCGGAAGAGCAACTCGTTTTGCTGCATGGAATACTGCTGCGCGCCTGGTTGCCCGGATGTTAGTGGATCGCGCAGAGATGCATCCCCGCCACGCGCGTTCTCGCGTGGGTCGGGATGGCCAACAGTCACCAATGCGAAGCGCATCTGGGTAAAGGCATTCGCAATCCACTGGGCAATCGTGGGGGTGAGGGGTTCCAGGCGGATCTGGCGGTAGGCCCCGACCATCCCGGCTTTGAGCGCCATCAGCATCTGGGCCGATCGGCGGATAGCTTCGTCTTTGTTGGGGCAAAATGCCGATACCCCGTAGCACTGCACGATGCCAATGCGGGGTTGTTCGAAAATGCCGGCTGCCAGGTAGACCAGGTCAACGTTGGATCCGTACAGGCCGCGCAGGATCGTGCGCATCTTTTGCAGCAATCCCGCATCCCGGCGGGCTTCGAGCGAGATGTATTTCAACTGGAGCAAACGCACGACCCGGTAGCCCTCATAAACTTGCCTGCCCTCCCGTTCCTGGACGTGGAAACACAGGTACTCCATCTGTTCTCGATTTGGGGAAAAGGACAGATCAATCTCACCCACCCGTAAATCGTCGGGAACGTGCAGGGCAGCCGCTTTTTGCAGCCAGGGGATTTTTTCGGACAGTCGATCAATGATTTTTGCCAAATTTCCTCCGCATGTCTCGTGAAAGGATCAATGCTCAACTGATCCTTTCACGAGACACCTCCTGCTTTCCGCAGAAGATGTCACGCTTGTAGGTTTACTGCGATGTCTCGTACCACCATTCCGCGTCGATCACCTCCTCCTCTTCCTGTTCGCGAACCGAACGCTTCGGGGAACGGGAGGTCGAGTAGGAAATGGGTGAATCCGGGACGGTCTGCGGCTTTGCAGCCGGTTGCGTCTGCCAGGGGCGCAGGCGCAGCAGCAGGCTGACCTGTGCAATCAGCGCCGCGAAAGCAGTGATGACGATGACGCCGGCCAGAGCGAAGATCATCAAGATCACGCCCAGCGCCGGACCACGCAGTATGTCAAGGATCGAATTCATACATTCCTCCGAGGTTGGAATAGAGACCGAGGTTGACGACAAAAACGCCCGAGGTATAAAAACAGTTCTCATCCAAGGGGTGAGAAGTGCAAACAGAGCCTGTTCACAATCCGTGAAAGGGTTCCATTTGCCTTCCTCATCGCCTCGTCCGGTAGCGTTGGATCAGCTCGCTGGCGTTGGACAGCGGGTTAACCAACGACCAGGGATTGAGCAGTGCTTGCTGGAGCAGCATAGCGAAATAACCCAGCGGGATCACCAACCACAGCGCCCAAAGGATGATCGTTGTCACGTTGCTGCGTGTATTTGCGATCACCTGGGCAGCGCTTTCGGTGCTGCCGATCAGCGCCGCCCATTGTTCCGGGGAGAGTTGAGCGGTAGAAGCCAGGTACAGCCGGCTGCCCAGCACCGCCAGGGCGTAGATAAAAATCCCAGATTTGACATTCCAAAGAGTGGTTGTTTCCTGCTGGCGAACCAGAAGCGCCATTCCGAGTCCAGTGACCCACATTGCCGCACCGATCCATGGTACCGGTGCGCCCATCCCCCACTGGCTGGCGATCCAGAAAAGTAGGGCTACACCGGTGATCATCTGAGCTGTGCGGGTTTCAACAGGTGTGACCTGTCCCTGCCGTCCATTTCTGGTTGGCCGGAAAGCAGCCCTGCTTTGCACATGAGCGTCGATCCAGACTGCTATTCCAACCGCGCAGGCAAGGCTGATGAGCGCAGCGCCGGAATCGGCCAACCAATAGAGCGTCGCCAGTAACCCATTGAGTAGATAGGTTGGCAGCGCTTCTAAGAATTGGGCAAACAGGACGAAGTAGTCGGTCATAAGTAAATTGATCTGGATTTCAATCCGGCTCGTGTTAAAAACAAACTTAAGGCACCAGAGCAGGCAGCGTAACGTACACCTGCAGTTCGCCGTCCGCGCTCAGACTGCGCGGCTGGGTGATCGTCACCCCACGAAACTGCGCGCCGGTGGTGGTCACGCGGAGTTTCAGGTCGAACTTACCAGGGTCGGCAAAAGGCACTTTCAGGGCGTTGGCCGTTGCCGTGCACGTGCCGCCGTTGCACCCGCCGGACCAATTGGTTATCCCTGGCACCAGCACGAAGCTTTCTTTGTGTATGTAAGCGCCGTAATGGGTCTGTCCCAGGTGGCTGGTGATCCAGGCCTTGCTGGCTCCATCCAATGTGGCGGTGGCTTGCAGAGTCGCCACAGCATCGGGTAAGAGCTCTACGTGGCGCAGGCACTCTTTGAAGACCTGCCGGGTATCATCCACCCCGTCGTTTACGGCGCTGGCATCGCTGGTTTTACAGTTGGGTATCTCGCCGGCATTTGCCGCACGGCAGAAATCCTCTTCCTCGTAAATAGGTTCATGCCAGACAAAGATTACCGGAGGGATGGTCACCATCGCCTGCACATCCGCTCCTCGCTTTTCCGGATCTTGCCCGACGACCAGCGGATTGACCGGCGCCAGTTTTTGGATGGTCAACGTCGGTTGTTGGATGGTCACTTCTGGCCCAGGACAAACCGGAGGTGGCGGCGGCTGGGTTGGGATCACCCCGGAACAGCCACCCGGAATCGAGGCGCAGTTCTGTACGCCGTTGAGGTACATCAGGTAAGCACTGCGCAAAGCCGCATCGTTCCATGACATGGAGAGCAAGTTGGTAATAAAACCCCATCCGGAAAACCAGGTCCAGGCGCTTTCCTGTCCACTCAGCACCGCGTTCCAGAACTGGCTGGGATCCTGGTACTGTGGGCGCTCCTGCTGAAGCCGGTTCCAATCCAGGCTGTCGCCGGCCACCAATCCCAGAAAGGTGATCATGCTGCCGTAGCCGTTGCTCATCATGCCGGCGGAATTGGCCAAACCGCTTTCCTGTGGGTTCATTGCCATGAAGAAAAGGGTCGAGGCCGATGGGAGGACAACCATGTTACCGTCTGCCGTTTGGAAACGGTGGTAATTGGCATCCAACTGAAGCGATTGCCCTAAAGGCAGATCCACATTCATCCAGGAAGGTGTTTCGGTAGTAACACCGAGGTCGACGACGTCTGAGCGCAGGTTGCCGTTTTCATCGAACACTTCGCTCCATGGGCTTGGATCCTGTGCGGAGACCGGTGAGAGCGGAATCACGCTCAAGAGGATTGCCAGGATGAGACCTAAGTGGAGGACATTTCTCATTGCTGGCCTTCCTTGCCTACCCGTTCTTTCAACACCTGCACTTCCGGTTCAAGCAGGAAGCGGTCGAACTTCCACCCATCCTCCGTTTTGAGGACCAGAACGTAAGCCTCATCTTCTGCCTTGTTGCTGCCCGGCAGTGGCTCGGAGAGTCTGATCGCAACCCGCCATACTTGCTCTTTGGCTGTCGAGGAGACGCACTCAAGCGCGCTGACTTCCGCCTGAACCTCTGCTTTCGCTTCTTGATATTTCTGCCACAGGCGATCTGCTCCCATGCGTAGAAATGCGCAGCCACTTTCCGTGCTGGCGGCGCAGAAACGGTTCAACCAGGCGTCCTTTCCCTCGTTCACGCTAATTTGGAAGAAAGCGCGCGTTCCAACGATTGCCGCGTTGGTTATCTCGGCTTCTTCTGGCGAAGGCGTGGCGACTTCCCCTGAAGGTTGGTGAGAGAATTGCTGGATCAGGATGATCCCGGCTCCTGTCAGGAAGATGATCAGGAGAATGAGAAAGGCGTTGCGTTTAGAAAAGGTGAATTCTTTCAAAGAGACTCCTTGCAAAGGGATTAAAAAGAGCGACCACCAGCAAACATCTTTGGAAGAAGAGTTTGCAGGCGGTCGCTCCAACGGTAGAAAGAGTTGCAGCCCAGGACTTCAGGCGACCGGTAATCTTATGACATCATCACTGGTATTGTAGCATCTCGAAATGGGGCTTCCTAGCAAAAGCTGGATTGCACATCATGATCATGAAGAAGCAGATAGCGTCAGAATCCCGACAAATCGCGACATCCCGACAGCATCTTGCAGCATATCGTTACCGGTATTGCTCGCCTCTTTTCTCATCGTCTCTGTATCGCTTTTGTTTCAGGGGATTTTCTAGTGATACGAATGCCCATGCTAGGAAAGCATGATTTCGCGACCTACAATCGTAATACGAATTAGGAAACGCATATGAACAAACAGCGAACAACAAAATCCGTGCATTCACTGCGGTTGAGCTCTGAAGGTCTCCGACAACTCAGAGCCCTTTCCATGCAAACGCAACGCAGCGAAGCAAATATCGTCGAAATCGCCATCGACCGGATGTACCGTGAGGAGATCCGTTTTGGCTGCCTCTCGGTTCATGAGGCTGAAGGCATATACACCATTGAAGAACACAAGGATGAAAAATGAAACTGATTGGCCTTCTTTTCAGAATGATTACCAAGACCATTTCACTGGTCGTAATTTTGACCATTGTACTTGCCTGTCTGTATATCGGGTACAAGGGCAACCAGCCCATGGCGGTCCCTCAGGCTCCAATGGGCATGACTTATTTTGAGTTCATCCAGGATCGAGTTGAGGCCGCGAAAGTTGTACGGCCGGCTCGCTGTGGTTGGGGGATGTTTCTTTCGCTTGCCGCCCTGGGACCTGTTTATTCGGCAGTTTATACTGATGTGGCTTTGCACCCGGATGGTTTTTGGGCAAAGGTAACGGCACCAGATCCAGATATCCCGGTTGGGGTGCAAAACGCTTCGTGGCTGGATGTGCCTGGTATCTGGTGGGGCGTGGTGGAACGCCTGAGTTGGACGATGCTTGGAAAATCGAATGCCGGCTGCCATTTTCGGCCGGTGGCCTCTCAACAATAACCTGTCTGTGTCCAGGCCCTGGTTCACTTGTAGCAGTTGCTGCGCCCAAGATTATCCTCTTGACAGGTATGTTCAGCTGCTAGAGCAAGACAGGGACGTTATTTACATTCATGCTTATTTTGTTTATAATATAAGCATGAATGTAAAAACCGAACAAAAACCGATCGAAAGATTACGTATGATTCTGCGAGAACAGAATGGCATCCTTTTTACCTCCGATCTGGCGAAACTGGGCATTCCGCGAACTTACCTCTCCATTTTGGAAGCGACAGGTGAAATCCAGAAGGTCTCCAGAGGGGTTTATTCGGCTGTCAATTCTATGGCCGATGAAATGGCCGGCCTTCAGGTCCGATATAAACGTGCCATTTTCTCCCATGAAACTGCTCTCTATTTTTTGGAATTATCCGACCGGACACCCTTGTTTTACTCGGTTACCGTCCCGGCCGGATATAACGCTACTCTTTTAAAGGCAAGCGGGGCCAAAGTCTATTTTGTGAAACGCGAATTGCATTTATTGGGTGAAAGCATGGCAAAGACGCCGAACGGGAACGAAATCAAAACCTACAATCTCGAACGAACCATCTGTGACATCCTGCGCAGCCGGAACCAGATGGATATCCAGTTCATAAACGAAGCGTTGAAGCGGTATGTGAGGAAAAAAGAAAAAAACATTGATCTGCTCTATTCTTATGCTCAACAATTCCGCATCCAGAAAATCGTCAGGGCAACCATCGAGGTTCTTCTATGAGTAACGTGATGCAGTTCAAGGCCAGGATCAAGAACCTGGCGATCAAACACCATATTCCTGCCCAAGCAGTTTTGCAGAATTTCCTGCTGGAGCGATTGCTGGAACGAATTTCGATTTCGAAATATCAGGACCGGATTGTTCTCAAAGGCGGCATGCTAATTGCTTCTATGGTCGGGATCAGCAGCCGGACCACCATGGATATGGATGCAACTCTGAGAAATTTTCCTTTGACGGAAGAAACGATCTTGGCGGCATTCCTGGAGATCTGTGCTATTCCCCTGGCGGATGAAGTTCTCTTTACCCTGGATCATGTTGCTCCGATCCGTGAAGATGATGAATATGGCGGCTTTCGAGTGTCGCTGTTGGCCAGGTTTGAAACCATCCAGACACCGCTGAAGATCGATGTGACTACGGGGGATGTCATCACCCCTGAAGCGGTTTGTTATTCCTTTCCATCGGCATTTGAAGACAAACGGATTGAGGTCTGGGCTTACAACCTTGAAACCATCCTGGCGGAGAAGATTGAAACCATTTTGCGCAGGAGCGTACTCAATACTCGGCCGAGAGATTTCTATGATGTCTTTATTCTGACGAAAACTTACAGGCAGTCAATCGACCAAAATGTCTTGAAAACCGCATTGAATGCGACGGCTCAGAAAAGAATGTCCCTTGATGCGTTAAAGAACAACAACGCAATTGTCCGCACGATCCAGGCCGATTCGACCATGAGGGCGCGATGGGATCGTTATTGCAAGGAGTATTATTTCGCGAGCGGAATCTCCTTTGATGAGGTAGTGGATATTCTCCACGCTGTTCTGCAAGATGAATGAACATACCGATTGCATTTGTTCCCCCTTAAGACTCTATGGGAACGTTCTGAGGGAACATTCGGGTTGTTCCTCGGCATTTTGCTCTGGCGTTGTTGTTGAGACTTAGAAGGTTACGTTTATTGGGTTCTCTTGACGGACAACCAAATTCCGCCATCTTGAGCTCGTTTCCCTTTTCTCAATGAATTGATGTTCGTCAGACGTGAATTAAATCGAATTCCTTCTAACGCCTGGTTGATCTCTGTCTGGATTGCCCTCTCGCAGCTGATGTTGTCACAAATGACGAAAATATTCCCATTGGTTGCATTCAAAACATTCTTCCATTTGACAACCCGAGTCCCACGATTTTTTCCGGTATCACGCTCGACTTCAACAAATATCGTTTCCCCTGTCCTTCGATGACGGGCTACCAAATCGGGAATAAAGACACTGCCATCTGGTAATTGTATATCAGGTGCCTGTTCAATCACTTCGTAGTCACCGAATTCGATAAGTGCTTCAGCAGCCTGAATATTGGGCACAGTATGTTCCGGAGATTTGTGCTTCCGAATCAACCGGTCATATTCGTTCTCAAGAGCCTGGTATCCGGCCAAATACTGATAAGCCACTCTCCCTCGTTCTGTTAAACGTAAAAGGTCCGGATGATTGCCTCCGGTGCTGGCCCCGGTTTGCTGAAATACTTCAAGAACCTCTACCAGTCCCCCATTGCTGTCAAAGTTAATGAGCCGGTTGAATGTTTCTGGCAAGCTGCCGTTAGGGAGTGTCAGGTTAAGCTTCTTAGCCAGTAGCTCAATCAAGCTGGGGCGCAAACATTTTCCAGTCTCGCCCATCAGGATGATTGCCGTGGATTCTTTACTAAACGTTCGCCCTGATCGCCAATCCAGCATCCAATCCGGTTCACTTGTTGTCTTCGGTGCATCCAGTTTGGAATCTTGGATGGAGTCCGCTTGTGCTTCTGGGGGTGGAGTGATTGTGCGCTGCACTTGCTGGATAGCATTTAGATGAATGGATAACTGTTGGTTATCACTCCTTAATTCCTGGTTTATCCTCCGAAGGTTTTTCTCCTCTTGCTGTAATACTTCGATCTTCCTTAAAGCTTCAGTCAGGTTGTTTTGAAGCGCTGATGTGTTATCAGGGCGAGTAGCCTGCAGAAGCCGGTTCTGTAAGGATTTGATCCTTGCCACAATCCACAGGTGTAGGGCTTCATCGTCAAAACTTTCAATTGCGCGACCGGATTTCTGGCAGGCGTCAAAATAATCTGCATCAAGGTGACGTACGATCTGGACTAACGCATCATGAGCTTTTTTCCATTTCTGTTCGGCGCTAGCTTGAATTGTCTGCTGGTGTTCGACGCTTTGCCGGATCACCTCATCCGATATTCGATTAGCCTGTTCACTTTGATGAGCTGCTAACGGGTCTCCAACCATTTACTTCCCTCCAACGATTCCAACGAAAACCTGGCCTGGTGCAGGTTCTCTTCCATTTCGGCGCGCTTTGGTTCTTCCGGCGCGCCAACCCAGACCATCATTTTTCGGGCCGCTTCTAAATATTGAAGCGATGTGGATACGAGTTCCTCTT
>DLXG01000214.1 GCA_003448875.1 Anaerolineaceae bacterium | reverse complement strand
CGCCCGCCGCCCATGTGACCGATGTTCAATTTGAATGGCTGCCACCCAGCGGAGAATTTAAACGCTTCGATGTTCGGGCAACTGGATGAAAGGCTGGTAAATTACTCCTCTGGCCTGTTCTCCCATGGATATGCGGATTCTGCCATGGCTTTTTGGCGAACCTGCGGATCTTCTGAATAAAACCCGCGCCTTTCCGGCGGAATGAGAAGCGCAATTTGGCGCATCATCTCATGCCCGATTTCCTCCAGCCGGCTGCGATCGGTCTCGCCCCGTTCTGAAACAAAAAACGGCCCAAACGGCTTTCCAAAACGGACGGTGACACTGGCTCTTTTTCGCTTTTTTAACATTGGAAACAGGTCTGTCAAACCATCCAGTCCCACCGGCAGGATTTTTGCACGGGTCGAAGAAGCCAGATACGCCGCACCCGGCCGGGCCGGTCGCAAAAAGGTTGCCCAGCTGCCCGCTTCAGGAAATATTCCTAACACACCCTTCAACTGCAATACTTTGCGGGAAGCATGTAGCGTATCGCGAGAGATCGAGCCGCGCCGTACCGGTAAAAAGCCGTACAAACCGGCCAGCCAGGTTACACTTTGGGGGGCATTCGGCATCCGAAAACCACCCACATACTCAATCGGATACGGCACAGACCCGATCACGGCTACCGGATCAAGGAAACTGAAATGGTTGCCGATCACCAGCAAGGGGCCTTCTTTTGGTAAGTTTTCTTCTCCCTCAATCGAAAAGTCCGAGAGGATATGAAAAGCCGCGCGGATTAACTGGCGCAGCACCGAGCGGATCACTTTCCGGCGCGGATAAGCAATCGGCAATTCATCCATATACACCTCACCGCTCAGGAAAGCAGTTCCGGCATGTGGGCACTTTCTTCAGCTTCAGGCTGACGGATTTTCAATAACAAAATGAGCCCCAAGAGCAGAAAGGCCACAATCGAACCAATGGCTATACGAATGCCAGTTTGCTCGGCGCTGACTGGATCCATCCCGCTCGCGCCTAACAGAATCGCCGCTTCAGCAGCGATGAAGCCGTACACCGCCGGCCCAATGAAGGAAGAAGTTCGGCCGCCAACTTCAAAAAACCCATAGAATTCAGCACTTTTTTCAGCGGGGGCAAACTGTCCAACCAGAGTCCGGCTGACCGATTGAACACCCGTCAGCGCAAAGCCGGCAATTGCACCAATAACAAAAAATACCGTCACATTTTGCACAAATATCATCCACACAACCGCTCCAATCATCAAGACCAGCGAAAGGATTAAGGAATGCTTGCTCGACCAGCGGTCTGCGAGGATTCCAAAAACATACGCGCCGGCTACACTGGTGATCTGGATGATAATCATAAAAATGATCAATTGCTGCTGGGTCATGCCAAACAGCACTGCTCCAATGATTGCTGCAAAATTCAGCGCCATCATAATCCCATCATTATAGATCAGGAAGGCGACAATGAATTTGATAAATTCCCGGTACTGCCGTACCGCGCCGAATGTTTCCTTCAACCTTCGGAATGCTACCCCTAGATACCCATCACCCTTTCTCAATGCCTGAGGTTCCGCGCGCTCTCTCAGCCATAAAAACAACGGAATGGATGAAGCAAGATAAAAAGCGGCTGTTATCAAAAACGAAAAACGGACAACGGTCGTTCCACCAACGCTCATGATTAACGCCAGTACGATCAGCAGACAAATGATGCCTCCCAGCGAACCAAACGCCCAACCGTTACCGGATACCTTCCCAATTTCTTCGGGTGTGGCAATCTCAGGCAAAAGCGCATTATAAAAGACCTGGGCAGCACGGTACCCGATTTCCGCCAGTATAAAGAATAACATACCGGTAAATACATCCCCCGGCATGACAAAAAACAAAGCGCCCGTGAAAATCACCGAGATCGTTGTAAAAAACAGTAAAAATTTTTTCTTAGAGGCCGAGAAATCAGCCAGTGTACCGAGTATTGGTGAAAGGAATGCCACAACCAACATGGCAATTCCAACTGCAACTCCCCACAGGCGGGTTCCTTGCGAACCACCCACCACCTGTCCCTGAAAATATGCTGAATAAACGGCCAGCAGAACCACTGCGGCATAAGCCGAATTGCCAAAATCGTAAAAATACCAGGCCCAACGCTCACGCCGGGTTGTCGGTATTCTCTTTCGGACAGCCCGCGTTTTGGTTCGTTCCAATGCAATCGCCATTAATCACCTCAAAAAATTAATTTATTACGAGAATTCGAGAGCACTCCTTTGAATTTCCACCCCGGGCTGCCCCCGCCTAGTTTATCACAACCTAAGGATTTTCAGGTTGGATTTTCATGCTTATTTATAAAATACGCATCATTCAAATCTATTAAACCCACCAGCCAACGAAAAAGTTACGGCTTGAATTGTCAACGATTATTAATCATCCTGTCATAACAGAAATCCAAATTTTCCGCATCCAGTATAATTATTTCAACATTCCATTTCACCTCCAATCACAAGGGAGAACACAGCATGGTAAAACGGTTAATTCTGGTGGCAGGCAATATTGGTTCTGGCAAGACCTCACTAACCGAACGCATTGGAGCACGATTGGGGTGGTGCACTGCTTATGAATCGGTAACAGACAATCCTTACCTGCCTGATTTCTACCGGGATATGCGCGCATGGTCCTTTCATTTACAAATTTACTTTTTAGGTCATCGTGCTCAGCAGCATCTCGATATGTGGAATGATCCTCGCTCGGCCATCATTGACCGCAGTATTTACGAAGATGCCGCCATCTTTGCCCGAGCGCTCCATCATTTAGGAAACTTGAACGAGCGTGATTATCAAACCTACCGCAAAGTGTTTGATCTTGTCATTCGCACCCTCCCGCCCCCTTCCTTGCTTATATACCTGAAAGCCCCGGTTGAAGTGTTAATTGAACGTATCCGGCAGCGCGGAAGAGAAATTGAAAGCAGTATAACCCCTCAGTATCTACAATTATTGGAGTCATTTTATGACGACTGGATTCGCACCTTTGATCTCTGCCCTGTCCTGACCATTCGGACGGATGATCTGGATTTCGTACATCAATCCAGACATCTGGATACGGTTGTCCAACGGATTCAAGAAAAATTGACCGGCAAAGAAGAGATCGTCTTCTGACCCACCTCCCCATCACAAAGGGTGGAAAAACAAAACATGATGGAAGTTTCGAAACCTTTTCGTAGTTATGAGCCACTGCCCCCGCAATTCAAACCGGCAGACCCTACCATCATTCTGGTAGCCGATGCAGCTATCGGAATTATTTTAGAAGAAATGCCGGCTCTGTGGATTGAACATGTTGGCAGTACGGCGGTAGCGGGACTGGCGGGTAGTGGCATAATTGACCTGATGCTGGTTTGCCCAGCCGACCAAATCAACCATGTCAATCAAACACTGGATCGGCTTGGCTTTCAGAATTCGACTTTCGGTGAGCCATTGACCGCCATTGCATTGCAAAAGGCTGCCTCTTTCTCATTTGAAGGTAAAACTTACCAGATCCATGCTTATGTAATGAGTGAGGACTCCCCTCGAATCAATGAATTTCGCAATTTTCGTGACCGCCTCCGCCTGGATGCAGCTTTTCGATCCGCTTACCAAGACCTGAAGCGATCCTTTTTTTCCAGAGGGGGACTGGGTATGGCTGAATATAATCGCCTGAAAAGTGAGTTTATTGAGAAATTTCTGCGTTAAGAGCAAATGGTGTGGCCCGCCAGGGTCACACCATTGTATTTTTTTCTTTTTCCTACGCAATTATTACCAGGTACGGCGGCCGCCACCCCGGTTGCCGGACTTTCCGCCCCGCCGATCACTACCGTAGTTACTTCTCCGGTCAAAGCCGCTGTCAAAATTTCGCGGTCCGCGTTCCTCACGAGGACGGGCAGCATTCACGGTCAAATTGCGGTTCATGAAGGCTTTCCCATTCAGATTCTGAATCGCATTCTGGGCTTCACTTTCGTTGGCCATTTCCACAAATCCAAAACCGCGTGGCTGGCCTGAAAACTTATCCTTGATCAGATTGACGGAAGTAACCGTACCATAGGCTGAAAACAACTCGCGAACCCCATCTTCGGTCGCATCAAACGACAAATTACCTACAT
The DNA here is from genome assembly GCA_003448875.1 of Anaerolineaceae bacterium. GTDB lineage: Bacteria > Chloroflexota > Anaerolineae > Anaerolineales > Anaerolineaceae > Bellilinea. The sequence continues at coordinate 12,235 of DLXG01000214.1, read as the reverse complement.
AGATATTCATTTTTTTCCTTTTCTTTTCTATTTGACAACCCCAAGTGCCGTTTTGCTATTGTGGTGCTGTTAGAAAACCAATGCGACCGAAAACAAAACCAGAAACCCTCAGGACGTCAGATGATGAATTACGAACGGTTGTATTGTACCACGTTTTCGAATGTAGAATCACATTTCTTCTCGGAAGATTAAACCATATTTCTTGCGCGCTGCCAGCCACGCCTTCCGAAGCAATTCATACACCTCATGGGGATTCTTGATGTTCCTCAACACAATTTCCGATTGAGAAGGATCAGCCCCTTTGATGCGGATATCGCCAATATCTAAGATCCGTTCGCCCACCGACTGAGCAAAATCAATATCCTGAATCCGAATCAATTCATAATTTTCGTAATCCTTCCCTAACAGGCCTTTAACAACTTTAATCCGTTCGTTTGTGATCATATAATATTCCACCAGCGACAACAACGGCCTGCCTTTCCACAAGATCTGCTCACCATCGCTGGTTTCAGCAACCCGCGACAATTGATCATCTGTGTCAGAGCCAATGACTTCATCCATCACCACCAGCATTTGAGCGGTAAGTGCATCTACCAGTTTATTTTGATCCTCACTTGAAATGGCTGATAAATTTACCCCGCTTTGGGCAATGGCCTGCCATGCCGCTGCTTTAACTTTGTTGCGCACCTGTTCTAATTCCATCACCAGCCTCCTCTCGACCATCATATTTGAAGATGTAAAGAAATTATATCTGAAACCAGATCCATCCTGTTATACTTATTGTATGTCCAATCAACCTCCTATAATCCAGATTCCTGAGGACGAAATTGAGTTTGATTTCATTCGTGCCTCTGGCCCGGGTGGACAAAATGTCAATAAAGTATCCAGCGCGGTTCAACTACGCTTCGATATTCGTAATTCATCCATCCTGTCGGAAGATGCAAAAGAGAGGTTGATTCATTTAGCCGGGCAAAAAGTAACCGATGACGGGATCTTAATTCTGGAAGCCAAACGGCATCGAACACAAGAACAAAATCGAATGGACGCATTAAGGCGGTTGAATACGTTGATTCAACAATCTTTGTCTGTCCCCAAAACTCGCAAGCCCACTCAGCCGACCCTCACTGCCCGCGCTGCCCGGCGTTCAGCAAAGCAGCACCGCAGTCAGGTAAAGCGCTGGCGGCGTTACAACCCCGATGATTGGGAATGATTCTCACAACTTATCTGCAGGAGAAAATTATGGCCCAACACACCTATAAACTTATAGAAATTACCGGTACATCGCCAAACAGCATTGAAGATGCCATCCAAACCGCCGTTTCCCGGGCAGGCCAGACCATTCGACACATGCAATGGTTAGAGGTTGTCGAAATTCGTGGACGCATCGAAGAAGATCAGGTCAAACAATGGCAGGTTACTTTCAAGGTAGGTTTTACGCTGGAAGAATAACCTTCTAAATCCCTGCTCCCTTCTCAGGAAATTCATCACAATGCCGCTTACATTGAAACCAAATTTCAAACCCGCCCCACCGGAACGAATCAAATCGGATGCGATTCTGCTATTTGTTTCCTTTATATGGGGCAGCGGCTTCATTGCCCAAAGCATCGCAGCCCAGAGTATGGGGCATTTCACCTTTAACGGGGTACGTTTCTGGATTGGGACACTCTTCCTCGCAGCCATTCTGGGTAAAAGAGCCCGCATTGAGCGGAAAAATTGGGCGGGAATCTTCACTGCTGGATTGTTATTATTTGCAGCCAGCACTTTTCAGCAAATCGGCCTGAAAACGACCACCGCTGCCAATGCCGGCTTTCTCACTGGTCTCTATGTGGTCATCATCCCCTTACTGCTCTGGCTGTTCTGGCGGGAAGTCATCCACTGGACCACCTGGGTTGCTGCCTTCCTGGCAGTCATTGGCACACTTTTCCTCAGCACCGGCGGAGCCTTTGAACCGGCCCCCGGTGACTGGTTTGAATTGGCTGGGGCATTTGTCTGGGCTGGCCACGTCATCGTGGTAGGCCGAATGGCTCGGCGCATGGACAACTTGCAGTTTGCAATGGGACAATTTGCAATCACGGCTTTCCTGAACACAATTGGAGTACTGCTTTTTGAACGTGCTACCGTTCCCCAAGCGGAAGCATGGTGGGCAGTCATATATTCGGCAGTATTTCCGGTGGGTATGGGTTTTACCTTGCAGGTCGTTGGGCAGCGTCACGCCCCTACAACCGATGCTGCCATTTTATTTAGCATGGAGGCCGTCTTTGCGGCGGTGTTGGGCTACTTCATTTTGAATGAAATGCTCTATCCCCTCCAAATATTTGGCTGTCTTCTCATTTTTAGCGCCATGCTTCTGGCGCAATTTCGGGAATTTTTTCCGGCAGCGGCCCGCCAGAAAAGTCCTTCCGATTAGCCAGAGTTTCCCTCTTTTCCCTGTATTCAAGTTCATTCTAGTGGTTATCACTGAACCGTTCTTTGGTACAGGTGAATGTTGACCTGTATGTGTTATGATGAAAATAGGTTAAGAGAATACACCAAATAACCTGTTCCATGCAACTAATCCGCTCGGGTTGCGTATATGGTACTAGAACAAGAGCACAGGAGCAGTCGGTGATCAACCATGAGATGGACATGCTCATCCGAGCACAAAACGGGGATGAGGAAGCCTTCACCAGCCTTGTTTTGCAATACCAGAACCCCGTCTACAATTTGTGCTACCGAATGCTGGGCAATGCCCAGGAAGCAGAAGACGCCGCTCAAGAGACTTTTTGGAGAGCCTATCAGGCAATCCGTCGTTACGACCGCAATCGTTCTTTTGCAACCTGGTTACTTTCCATCGCCGCCCATTACTGCATAGACCAGCAACGGAAGAAACGGATCACCACCATGGATATAGAGGATTGGATGGAAGAAGTCATCGCAGACCATTCTCCCGAACCAGAAAAGCAGATTCGGGAAAGTGAGGAACGCCAGGCGATCCAATCGCTACTTTCTTCTCTCAATCCTCAAGATCGGGCTGCTGTAATCCTGCGCTACTGGTACGAATGCTCTGAAGAGGAAATCAGTCAGGCTTTACAACTTTCCGTAAGTGCTGTAAAAAGCCGGCTGCACCGCGCGCGTCTGCGATTAGCGCAGCAATATCAGAGCCAGCATTACGCCATGCCCGAGAGGATTCATGATGAGTCACCTGCCTTTTGAAAACTGGATCTTTGAACGGGAGAAACTAACCCCCAGCCAGATTTCGGAATTAGAAGCCCATGTAAAGTCCTGCCAGCAATGCAGCCAGCTTCAAACCGCCTGGAAGGGGGTGGAAGTGCTGCTGGAAAAGCCGCCGCTCGCCCCAGCACCACCTCAATTTGTCAACCGCTTTCAGGCAAACCTTGCTCAAAGAAAAGCCAATCGCCAAAAAAGACAGATTCGCATCATTTTGTTTGGATTGGGCGGCAGCTTTATCTTGCTGTCAATCATCCTTGTGGTACGTCTCCTGTGGAGTGTACCACCCGCTCAAATCCTTTCAGATCTCATCGGCTGGATTACCCTCGCTCCTCAACGCTGGTCTGAGTTGCGGTACATTCTCTATTACTGGGGCAGTCAAATCCCACCGCTGACGCTTTTGGTGTTCGTTTTGATCCTGGTCGGCTGGTCAATCTTGCTGCTCACTCTCTGGTTCCTGACTCTTCAGCGCCTTTCCCATCAAGGAGTACGAGGACAATGAAAAAAATAGCGATCTCTACAATCCTTATCATCACCTTTCTCCTGACTCTGGCAACGCCGGCGATTGTGCTGGCACAAAATCCTCCCCCCTCAGGAGAACAATTCAATGGTGACCAATTGATATTCGGGGAAAACTATGTGTTACGTTCCTCTCAAACCCTGAACGGCTCACTGGTTGTGGTTGGCGGGAACGCCGAGATTGAAAACGGCGCCACGGTCAACGGCGAGGTTGTGATCTTTGGGGGCAATCTTCAAGTAAATGGTCGAGTCAACGGAGATATCAGTGCCATAGGCAGTAATGTCAACCTTGAAGATGAAGCATTTGTTCAGGGTAATGTTCAAATCATTGGCGGATCGGTCAGTCGGGCTGAAGGATCAACGGTTACCGGCAGTATTAACCGCCTCAACCCCCAAACGCTGATGTTCAACTTTGACCGCTTTGATTTCTCCACTCCAACCGTCCCCTCACCGATTCGCATCTTTACCTCGTGGATGCGGGATGCTCTCGTGAACATTCTGCGCATTCTGGCAATGGCAGTACTGGCACTGGTGGTTGCCCTGTTGATTCCCCGTCCGCTGCGGATCATTGGTAACACCATTGCCGACCAAACCCTGTTGAGTGGCGGCATCGGCCTGCTTACCATGGTTGTGGCACCGTTTGTGTTGATCGTGCTGATCATCACGATTCTGCTCATCCCGGTGGCGTTAATTGCCATGCTGATTCTGGCCGTCGCCGTGCTGATTGGCTGGATAGCGGTTGGCTTCCAAATTGGTGAACGGATTGCCAGCATGTTGAAAACGCAGTGGGTTGAAGCAGTTTCTGCCGGAATCGGCACACTGGTTTTGGGACTCATCGTCTGGCTCTTGGGGTATTTGTTCTGCCTCGGCGGGCTGATGTCCTTACTGGCCGCCAGCGTCGGACTGGGCAGCATTATCCTGACCCAGTTTGGAACCAAACCTTACCCACAGCCTCCAACGGTCGTCTATGTGCCCTCGTCAACCCCACCTGGTCCGGCACCAATCGCTCCAGCTTCATCTGACGAAGAAACGACCCCAACACAAAAAGAAGATTGAAGATTAAGGGAATAACCGATGACCATTCAGAATAAATACCTCGCCATTTTCCCGCTACTGGGGCTCCTGTTGAGTTCACTGGCCTGTTCATTTACTGTAAATCTGCCAGAGGCAAAAACTGGCCCAGTCCAAACCTTCACGGTCAATGAACCACTGCCTGAAGACTCCCGTACCACAAAAATCTCCATTGAAATGGGGGCTGGGGAGCTGGATATCCAAGGCGGCAGCGAAATGTTGGTTGAAGGTGAAATCCAGTACAACATTACCGAGTGGAAACCGGAAGTCATCCGAGATGGACGCAGCCTGCTCATCCGTCAGGGTCACAAAGAAAATTTGCGGATTCCCACCAGAGATGTAGTCAACCGTTGGCAACTGAAGCTGGGCAGCGTCCCAATTGACCTGGATATTGCTGCCGGGGCTTACAAAGGCACCCTCAACCTAAGTGGCGTAGCCCTCACCCGCTTGAATATCCAGGATGGTGCCAGCCAGGCGGAGGTGCGCTTTGAACAGCCCAATCCGGTACAAATGGAGAGCCTCCGCTATCGAACCGGCGCTTCCGAGGTATCGCTGTATGGATTGGGATATGCCAGTCCGGCTTTCTTCAACTTCGAGGGCGGTACAGGGTCGTACACACTGGACTTCTCCGGCGGTCTGCAACAAGACATTCAAGCCAGCATCTCTGCCGGCGTAAGCAGCCTCAAAATCATTATCCCGGCAGGAACACCAGCACGGGTTGTCATCAGCGGTGGTTTGAACAATGTCCAGCCGCGCGGAACCTGGAACATTTCAAATAATGTCTATGAAACTCCAGGAAGCGGCCCTAAAATTGAAATCAACCTGAATATGGGTTTAGGTAATTTAGAACTGATTACCCAGTGATCACTTAAGGGCAACCATCCAACCCAAAAATGTAGAGGTTTTCGGCAGTTCGCACCGCAATCAACTGCCCGTCGGCTGACCATTTGGACTCAGCCACGGGCAGTGTTTCCATTGGTAAGGCGGCTTTTGTACTGGCAGTCAGGTCACCAATCCAGGCAACATTCGTCCGATCTGTAAAAAACACCCGTTGAGCATCCGGTGACCAGTTTGCATTTCGCCAATTCCGATTCGGAACCACCCCCGGTTGATTAAGCGTGATTTGTAAACTGGTATCTTGCCCCGGGCGCAATTCTTCTAGAACGCTCTTAACCCCACTGACCAGATTGTGTTCTACATAGCGCAAACAATCCACGCCACAACTTTCGGCTACCTGAAGCACTTGCTCTGAACGCCAACCAACAATTCCTTTTTGACTAGAGAATTCGTCGGTGACCGCCGTATCGTACAAGTCCATTGTCCTGCCGTCCGTCAGGGAATATACCCCCACCGAATACTGTGCTTCCGCAGGCCGTAGAAGAATAAATGCTATCCGTTCCCCAGAAGGCGACCACGTCAAATCTCCCGCAACGCGAAGATCTTTGGTTCGCCGAACTTCTCCGCTAACCACATCCAGAATCACCAGATCACCCTGATACCACCCCCAACTGTCATTGACAGGTGTAATAAACGCAAGCAGGCTTGAATCCTCCGACCATGCCAGCATGTCACCCATTGGCCGGTCTGTTTGGATGACCGTTTTCTGGTACAGCAGACAAGCCCGACCGGGCACTACCGCCAGCCCATCATTGGTGAGATCAGCGGCCAGAAATGCTGTGGGGGTATTTTCGATAACCGGCTCGCTGAGAGCGGGAGATGTGCAGCCAGCCAACAACCACGCCAAAAATCCCCAGAGCAGCCATTTGTTGAGAGCAATTTGCCTGTTCATTGTCCTTTTTATAAATTTTAATCCGCTAACTCAGTTAAGGACGAATTCCGGTAAATTTTATATTCGTCAATCAAACGATACACAGCCGGAGGTACATAATACCGAAAAGCACGTCCTTCCGCAATCCGCTGGCGGATTTGACGCGCCGATATTTCCAATAGGGGTGCTTCAATAAAGCAGATTTTAGCGGTAAGACCGGGGATCTTGTCTTCTAACTCCCTCAAATCCACCTGGTCACCCGGTCGGCGCATTACCCCAAGCCCGTGGACTAATTTAATTAACTGCTGGGGTTGATACCAGGTTGGTAAGTCATGCAAAGAATCACCACCAATCAAATAATAAATCTCTGCCGATGGAAATTGCTCTTGAAGAATTTTCACCGTATCCACCGCATAATGCGGGCCGGGGCGATCAATATCAACCCGAGACAATTCAAAGGATGGGTTATCACCAATGGCAGCCAGCAATAACTGCAAACGAATGGCAAGCGGAGAAATACTCCAATCCTGTTTATGAGGTGGGTCAGGGGTCAACACCCACAGCAGACGATCAAGCCGCAACTGATCCTGCGCTTCAGCAGCCAGAATGAGGTGACCAACATGTGGTGGGTCAAATGTCCCTCCGAATACCCCGATGCGCTCTGCCTTCATTCCTGCCATTCCAGTTCGTAGTCATCCCCAATATACACCGTATCGCCATTTTGGATGCCCATCTCGCGTAATTTTTCTTCAACCCCCAACCGTTCGATCAGGCGTTGGAAACGGCGCACCGAACCTTCAAATTCCCAGTAAGTCATCGCTGCTGCCCGTTCAATGGCTGCCCCTTTGACTTTGAAGCCACCGTCTGGTGTGCGGGTGATCGTGAATTCGCGCGGATCATCACCCGGCCGGTAAACCGGTAGTTCTTCCCGCTTTTGGGGTTGAGGGGCTGTTTTCAGAAGTTCCACGCAGCGCCACAAAAGGGGTTCAAGCCCGATACGCCTTAGGGCGGATATGGCAAAAGGCTGCTGGATCCCTTTCTTTTCCAGTTCTTTTTTTATGGTTTCCCACCGCTCTTGAACTTCGGGCAGATCAATTTTATTCAGAGCCACAATCATTGGCTTTTGTACCAATTGCGGATCGAACAAGGCCAGTTCGGCATTGATCTGACTGAGATCTGCCAGCGGGTCAGCCGATTGACCATCAAGCAGGTGGATCAAAACCCGAGTCCGTTGAATGTGGCGCAAGAAAGCATCCCCTAACCCAACTCCCTGATGAGCCCCCTCAATCAAACCGGGTATATCCGCCAGAATCAAACTGGTGTGTTCATCCAGATCCGCTACGCCCAGATTTGGTTCCAGCGTAGTGAAGGGATAATCGGCAATTTTGGGTTTTGCATTGGTGACCGCTGCCAGAAGACTGGATTTCCCGGCATTGGGTACTCCCACAATCCCCACATCGGCAATTAATTTCAACTCCAAACGCAGGTTACGTTCTTCTCCCGGCTCACCTTTTTCCGCAATGCGGGGTGCCTGATTACGGGGAGTGGCAAACCGGGCATTGCCCCGCCCGCCGCGCCCTCCTTTGCACACCACCAACCGCTGGCCGGGCTCAACCAGATCTCCCAGCAATTCGCCGGTATCCGCATCATAAACAACCGTACCGGGTGGCACAGGGATGATCAGATCCGGGGCGGATTTACCGGTCATGTTGTTCACCCCTCCCTTTGCGCCATCCTGAGCTATGAACTTGCGCTGGTAACGAAAATTGACCAGTGTATTCAGAGTGGGAACAACTTCCAGCACAACATCGCCACCACGCCCGCCATCACCGCCATCCGGGCCGCCGCGGTTCACGTACTTTTCGCGGTGAAAATGAACAAAGCCATCTCCCCCTTTTCCGGAACGAACGTAAATTACCGCCTCATCAATGAACATCGTTTTTTCCAGACTATCTGCCACTGTCTTCCCCCATCCCTATCAAGTGGAATGGGGGAAGACGGGTTAATTTACTGAACGCTGTTGAAGTGAACCGTTACTTCAAAAATTTTGCCTTCAAAATGTCTTCCAGAGTCGGCTGACCGATCTCCTGCAATTCATAACGCACACGCTGCATTGGCTTACGCACCTTAATCACGCGGTTCAAATCAATTGGCGTAGCCGAGATGACCAGATCTACATCTGAATTGTTGATGGTCTGTTCCAAATCGCGCATTTGTTCTTCGCCATAGCCCATAGCAGGCAGAATCGGCCCGGTAGTGGTGTACTTCTGGTAGGTTGCAGCAATCGAACCGACCGCAAAGGGGCGAGGATCCACAATTTCAGCCGCGCCGAAACGCCGGGCGGCTACCCAGCCTGCCCCATAAGCCATTTCGCCATGCGTCAGGGTGGGGCCATCCTCAATGACCAGTACCCGCTTGCCGCGAATTTCCTCCGGGCGATCCACAAACAGGGGCGATGCGCCTTCGATGATGACCGCCTCAGGGTTGAGCGCAGACAGGCTTTCCCGCACGGCAATGACCGCCTCAGGGCTGGCGGTATCCACTTTATTGATTACAAACACATCCGCGCGGCGCACGTTGGTTTCGCCGGGGTGGTAGCGCACTTCGTGTCCCGGCCGGTGGGGGTCGGCAACCACTATCGCCAGATCATCCTGATAGAACGGAAAGTCATTGTTGCCCCCATCCCACAGAATGATATCCACTTCCTGCTCAGCCTGCCGCAAAATACGTTCATAATCCACACCCGCGTACACAATCACGCCATTATCGAGATGAGGCTCGTACTCCTCGCGTTCTTCAATGGTGCATTGGTGCTTATCCAGGTCACTGTAATCTGCAAAACGTTGAACGGCCTGTTTTACCAAATCGCCATACGGCATAGGATGGCGAATAGCTGCTACTTTAAAGCCGAGATTAATCAGGATTTTGGAAACCCGGCGGGTGGTCTGGCTCTTGCCAGAACCGGTGCGGACTGCACAAACCGAAACGACCGGTTTACTGGATTTCAGTTGAGTGCCTTTGACACCCATCAAACGAAAATCAGCCCCGGCTGCCAACACTTCCGATGCCTTGTGCATGACGTATTCATGGGAAACATCACTGTATGCAAAGACGACCTGATCTGCCTTTAAGGTGCGGATCAAGTCAGATAGTTCGCTTTCTGGATAAATCGGAATTCCTTCCGGGTAAAGGCTGCCCGCCAGTTCGGCCGGGTAGCGGCGGCCTTCGATATTCGGTATCTGGGTCGCCGTAAAAGCGACTACCTGATAATCCGAATTGTCGCGGAAATAGACGTTGAAATTATGAAAGTCTCTTCCCGCTGCACCCATGATGATCGTTCGAATTGCCATACTTTTATCTCCTTTTGAATGTGAATAAGATTGAGAATCTGTTCACATCGCTTGTGGGGCTGTGATGCCCAGCAAAGTCAGGCTGTTGGCAATTGCCTGACGTGTTGCCGCTGTCAGACGCAGCCGGAAGTTACGCACGGCTTCTTCCGCCTGCAAGACGGGACATTGGGTATAAAAATCATTGAAGGCTTTGGCCAGTTCATAAGCATAGGTGGCAATCCACAAGGGGCGCAGTTCGCTTGCAGAACGCTGAACCTCAGCCGGCAGGCGGGAAATCAGGTTGATCAGTTCAACTTCCTGCGGCGTCAGAGATTCGCTTACCTTGCCTTCCTCTGGCAATGGCTGACCAGCCTTACGCAATATGCTTCCCGCCCGCACGTAAGCATATTGAATGTATGGCGCAGCCTGTCCATTAAAATCGAGAGCCGATTGCCAGTCAAAAGTCACCACTTTCGTGTTCTCTCTGGCCAGCATGGGGTACTTGATCGCACCAATTCCAACTGCCTGAGCAATTTTCTGTTTTACTTCTTCACTGAGGTCGGGATTCTTTTCACGCACTACCGCCAGCGCACGTGCGGTTGCCTCGCGGATCAAATCTTCCAGCAGCACCACCGTTCCCTCGCGGGAAGCCATCACCACGTTCCCCGGCAAAATGACCAGCTCATAAGGAATATGCTGGCACCGGCTTGCCCATTCATAACCTGCCAGTTCCAGCGTTTTGAATACCTGCTGGAAGTGCAGAGATTGACGTACATCTACGACATAATATGAACGGCTCAAATCCGGGTAGTCAGTAAACTTCTTCTTTGCCAACGCCAGATCTTCGGTGGCATAAAGGGCGGTGTTATCCGAGCGCAGTACGACCAGAACGCGGTATTTTTCGGTCTTTAATCCCAGCAGTTCGTCCAGTTTGACCACCACCGGCCCATCCGGCCTCTCATCTACCGCAATACCCTTGGCAATCAACTCATTGACAATCTCTTTACCGGGGTGTTCCACCTGACTGTTGAAATAGTACACATCGAAGTGGATATCCAGTTGACGGTAAATTTCTTCAAAGCCATTCAGCGACCACTGGCGGGTCTCTTCCCACAGCGCTACAACCTCTGGGTCGCGCCGGTCCCAGCGGGCGTATAAAGCACGCACTTCGCTTTCCAGTTCCGGGTTTTCCTCCAAGCGGCGGTTGGCTTCGGCATAAATATCCCCCATCCAGCGGGTTATATCACTGGTTGGTTTTTCGCCATGGTGAAAATTCATATAACACCACAGCCATTTGATCACGTGCAAGCCAATATCACCGGGATAATTCGCACGCACCACCGAAAAACCCGCAAAATCCAGCAATCGGCTAATCACATCACCGAGGATAGCGCTTCGCAAATGCCCAACATGAAAGGCCTTATGAGTATTGGGTTGGGAAAACTCCACCATAACCCGTTCATTACGGTTTGCACCTCTGCCAAAGTTTTCCCCTTGCTGCAACACCGTATTGATAACCTGTTCAGCGTAGGTGCTTTGCAAAAAGTAAATATTCAGATAACCGTTAACCGCTTCTACTTTTTCAAAACCTTCCGGTATTCCCAGATAAGCAGCCACCTGACTTGCCAGTTCTGCTGCGCGGGCATTTACGTTGATTTTTTTACCCTGCCGTGCTTCCAGCGCAGCAAGTTGAAAAAAAGAAGTTGAAATCCCCCAATGCCCGCTGAAGGGGATCCACTTCCATTGAAAGTCTACCTGCGGTAATTGATTTTCCTGACAAAAGGTCTTAATCTTCTGTGTAATTGCTTGCTGTTCTTGTTCGAACATGCCTGAACCCTTAAGAGAAAATTACCGGACCGAACGGGAGAATTATAACACGCCCCAACCCAATTCATGCCGACCCAATAAAATCAAAAGCGGGAGATACGCCTCCCGCTAGAGTTAAATCATCGAGGTGGTGTGAAAATTACTTGTTGAGTGTAGCCAGGCGCTTCATCAAGCGGCTTTTCCGGCGGGCGGCATTGTTTTTGTGAATAACGCCTTTTTCAGCAGCCTTATCCAGTGCTTTGACTGCCAGAATTACCGCCTCCCGGGCTTCGGGAGTTTCTCCGCTTTCGATTGCCAGACGGGCTTTGGAAACGGCTTTACGGGCTGCACCGCGGAAAAAGCGGTTGCGCAGCCGGCGTTTTTCATTTTGCTTATTGCGCTTGATTTGTGACTTAATGTTAGCCAAATTACTTCCTCCAAGAAAACGTTCAATCCATTGCGAAGCACCATTTTACCCGAAAGATGAAATTTTGTCTAGAAAAATTTTTTCGTGTGTTAGTGCAAAGTAGTAAAG
>DLXG01000219.1 GCA_003448875.1 Anaerolineaceae bacterium | reverse complement strand
TGTTCAAGGCTGATCGCAATCAAACCGGAGGGGCGCACACTGGCAAACTCGGCCAGTGCCACCCGCTTTACCCGGCCGTTGACGGTTGCCATGGTGCAATACTGGGCAGCCTCAAAATCCGGTACGGAGACAGCCGCCGTGATCTTTTCGTCGGGATCGAGTGACAAGACGTTCACCATCGGTATGCCGCGGTCGGTGCGCCCGGCATCCGGTATCTGATACACCTTTTCGGAATAGACTTTACCTTTATCTGAAAAGAACAGAATGGTGTGCAGGGTACGGGCCGGGATGACCATCAGGGTCTCATCTTCCTCTTTCAAGTTCTGGCCGGTTACACCGCGCCCACCGCGCATTTGAGTGCGGAAGGCTCGCGCCGCTACGCGCTTGATGTAGCCGCGCTGGGTGATCATGATCAAAACATGTTCGTCGGCGACCAGGTCTTCTTCGTTGAAGGCTTCGCTGGCTTCGGCAAGCAGATGGGTGCGGCGCGCATCGGCATACTTTTCGCTCACTTCTTGCAGATCCGCCTTGATTACATCCAGAATTTTATTGGGCGATGCCAGCAGGTCTTCCAGATAGGCAATACGTTCCAGCAACGAACGGTGTTCGTCTTCAATCTTCTGACGTTCGAGGGCAGCCAGTCGTCTCAACTGCATGTCCAGAATGGCCTGCGCCTGCGCTTCGGTCAGTTTGAAGCGCGTGATCAATCGCTCGCGGGCGGTGTCCGCGTCAGGTGACTGACGAATGGTCTGGATGACTTCATCCAGATTGGCCAGCGCAATCAGCAGCCCTTCCAGTATATGCGCCCGCTGTCGGGCTTTATCCAGTTCATACTGCGAACGGCGGGTGATTACCTCGATGCGATGCTCAATGTATATCTGCAAGGCGCGTTTGAGGGTCAGCAGGCGCGGTTCGTTGTTGACCAGTGCCAGCAAGTGCGCCCCGAAGGTGGTTTGCAGGGGGGTGTATTTGTATAACTGGTTCAGCACTTTGCGCGGCTGGGCACCGCGGCGCAATTCAATGACAATGCTCATACCGCGCCGGTCGGATTCGTCCCGCAGGTCAGAAATTGCATCCAGCCGGCCTTCCCGCGCCAGTTCTGCTATCCGTTCAATCAGGCTGGTTTTATTGACCTGAAACGGGATTTCGGTAATAACGATCTGATAACGTCCGCCGCGCATTTCCTCGATATGAGCCTGTCCGCGCACGGTCAGCCTGCCCCGCCCGGTGGTGTACATTTGACGGATGGCTTCCTGCCCCACAATAACTCCACCAGTGGGAAAATCCGGGCCGGGCAGAAAACGCATCAGGTCTTCAATGCTGACCTCGTCCAGTTGGTCGTAATGATCAATGAGGTAAATTAAGGCATCGCTTAATTCGCGCAAATTGTGCGGCGGGATATTGGTCGCCATGCCTACCGCAATCCCGGCTGAGCCGTTCAAAAGCAGGTTGGGCAACCGTGCCGGCAGTACAACCGGCTCACGCAACGAGCCGTCAAAATTATCGGTGAAATCTACCGTATCCTTATCAATATCCACCAGCATTTCTTCGGCCAAGGCATTCAGGCGGGCCTCAGTATAGCGCATGGCAGCCGGGGCATCCCCATCAATCGAACCGAAATTACCCTGCCCGTCCACCAGCGGGTATCGCATGGAAAAGTCCTGCGCCATGCGCGCCATGGCATCATAAACGGCCATATCCCCATGAGGATGGTACTTACCCAGCACTTCACCGACAATACGCGCCGACTTTTTATAAGCACTGTTGGCTCTCAGCCCTAACTCCTGCATGGCATACAGAATGCGCCGGTGCACCGGCTTGAGGCCATCGCGTGCATCCGGTAAGGCGCGCGCCACAATCACACTCATGGCATAATCCAGATACGCTGAGCGCATCTGTTCATCAATATCTACCGGTTGGATCGTACCGATATCCATAACGCTTTCCTTCTAAAAACCAGAATGATAACCTCCTAATTATACCGCATCGAGTCTGTTTTTCGTCCGGCCCCTCCAATCTCCCAAAACAAACCGCTCTCTCCATGATGACAATTTTCCTGTAAATTGGTGATTAAATTTATTTTGAGGATTAAATTTCATTGAATATTCTCGTTTATAATTTATTGTGTCATGAGAAGAAAACTGCTCTGCATCATCGTTATCATTATCATCATCCTGTTGACGGCATGCACAGCCGGTCATCCCGATCAAACCCCACCCCCCTCAACTTATATCCAAAACAAAGGTTCTGACACCATTGTCAATCTGGCTCTGGCATGGGCAGAAGAATATCAGCATCTACATCCTGAGGTACGCATCTCCGTGACGGGAGGCGGCAGCGGTACCGGCATTACCGCCATGATCAGCGGCACAGTAGACATTGCCAACGCCTCACGCCAGATCAAAGACGAAGAAATGCAAGCCGCACTGGCAAACGGGATTGAGCCGGTTGAACATATTGTTGCCAGAGATGCCATTGCGGTTATCGTTCACCCGGACAATCCGGTTAACCACCTGACCATTGATCAAATCTCCCTCATCTATCAGGGAATCATCAACAACTGGCAGGAAGTCGGCGGTGAAGACCGCCCGATTGTGCGCCTTTCGCGCGAAACGAACTCCGGCACGCATGTTTATTTTTTAGAAGAAGTGATTCGCGAGGGGGACAAGAACAATAAAGCCATCTTCTCGGCTGACACCTTGTTGCTGCCCTCCTCCGAAGGCATCATTGCCGAGGTAAGCGATAACCCGAATGCGATTGGCTATGACGGACTGGGCTATGTCACCGAGCATGTCAAAGTGCTGGGGATCGGCACACAGCCCGAAGGGCCGTTCATCATGCCTTCCATTGAAACAGTCAACAGCGGCGCCTATCCGATTTCGCGCGATTTGTATATGTATACCCGCCGTGATGCGCCGCCGCTGGTTAACGATTATCTGAACTGGATTCTCAGCCCCGATGCCCAGCAAATTGTATCCCGACTGGGTTTTGTGCCCATTATTCAAGTAAGCGCAGGAAAATGAAGATGAAAGCAAAGCAAAGCGCTCTCACCGAAGGTATTATCAACAGCCTGATCAAACTGGCTGGGTACTCCAGTATTGTATTTGTCCTCCTGATTTTAATCTTCCTCGCCCGCGAAGGTTTGCCCGCGCTCAACGACGTACCCTTGAAAGACTTGTTTGGTTCGCGCTGGTATCCGATTGAACATTATTTTGGCATTCTCCCGCTCATCAGCGGCTCGTTACTGGTAACAGTAGGCGCAATTTTGATTGCCATTCCCTTAGGGATTGGCACAGCCGTTTTTCTTTCTGAGTTTTCTCCGGTTTGGTTACGAAATCTTCTGAAACCGATTATTGAAATTCTGGCAGGTTTACCTTCGGTTGTACTCGGCTTTCTGGGAATTCAGATTGTTGCGCCCTTTTTCCGCCGCTTCTTCGATCTTCCCACTGGCCTGACTGCATTTACAGGGGCAGTGTTACTGGCACTCATTTCCCTGCCGACCATCGTTTCCATCGCTGAGGATGCGCTGAATACTGTACCGCCAGCCTACCGTCAGGGGGCACTGGCATTGGGGGCAACCAACTGGCAAACCGCCTGGGGAGTAACGGTGCCGGCTGCCCGCTCTGGACTGCTGACCGCGCTGATGCTGGGCATCGGGCGTTCGATCGGTGAAACTATGGCGGTGATGATGGTCACCGGGAACGCACCTGTGCTGCCTTCAGGATTGAATGCGCTTTTCATGCCAGCCCGCACAATGACCGCCACGATTGCTTCCGAAATGGGAGAAGTAGCCACCGGCTCTCCCCATTACCACGTCCTCTTTTTTATCGGTATCATCCTTTTTCTCATCTCACTGGTGGTTAATTTAACGGCTTCCTCCCTCACTCTGCGCAGCCGAAAGCGCGCCGAACGCCTGCTTTCATGAGGTTAGGACATGAACTTAATCGAGCATTCCCGTAGAATGAAACAGGTTGAGGTGTTGGGCATTAATTTGCTGCGGCTGATTACCCTGATCACTGCCGTGCCGGTGATTGGGATTATTATTTTCATTCTCATCCGCGGCCTGCCGGCAATTTCATGGGAATTTTTATCCCAAATGCCGCGGGATGGTATGCGTGCCGGTGGGATTTTCCCCGCCATCATTGGTACGGTTTACCTGACTTTGGGAACAGCCATCTTCTCCGTGCCGCTGGGGGTGGCAGCCGGTATCTATCTGGCTGAATACGCCAGTGATAATACGGCCACCCGCCTGATTCGGATTGCCATCATTAATCTGGCGGGGATTCCTTCGGTTGTTTATGGGCTGTTTGGTTTGGGCCTGTTCGTGCTTTTCCTGCGGCTGGGCACCAGCATCCTGGCTGCTTCACTGACGCTCTCCATCATGACCCTGCCGGTCATCATCAGCACTACCGAAGAGGCCCTGCGTTCAGTACCCAACGCTTTCCGCGTGGTCAGTACCTCGCTGGGTGGAACTCGCTGGCAAACCACCTGGCGGATCACGCTGCCTCAGGCCATGCCGGGGGTAATTACCGGTATCATCCTCGGCCTGGAACGGGCTGCCGGCGAAACCGCCCCAATTTTGTTCACCGGTGCTGCCTTCTTCCTGCCTCGTCTGCCAGCCTCCCCAATGGATGCCACCATGGCTCTGCCCTATCATATCTTTGTCATCTCCACATCTGTACCGGGTATGCCGCTCGAAATTCAATATGGCACTGTGCTGGTGCTGCTGGTTTTTGTACTTGGCATGAACCTGCTGGCAACCCTGATCCGCAACCGGGCCAGAGCCCGCCGTCAATGGTAAATACCCATGCAAAGTAAAATCTCTGTTCAAAACCTGAGCCTGACCTATTCGGATGGCGTGGAAAGCCTGAATAACATCAATGTTGAAGTGATCGCCAACGCCGTGAATGTGTTTTTTGGGCCGGCGGGGGGCGGCAAGTCCTCACTTTTACGCGCGTTCAACCGCCTCAACGATCTGGCGGATGTACGTCACCTGAGCGGTCAAATCTGGTTCAATGGTAAAAACATTCTCGATCCGGACACCGATGTGATCGAATTGCGCCGTAAGATTGGAATGGTCTTTTCGCGGCCGGTGCCGCTGCCGTTGACCCTATGGGAGAATGTAGCCTATGGGCTGCTACTGATGGGAGAAAAGCGCAAAAGCCGGCTGGATGAAGCAGTTGAAAAGGCTTTACGCCTGGCAGCCCTGTGGGACGAAGTGAAAGACCGCCTTCAAGACCCTGCCAGTGCCATTTCGGGCGGTCAGCAGCAACGTTTGTGTCTGGCGCGCGTACTGGCGCTCGAACCAGAAGTCATATTGCTGGATGAACCCACCTCTGCCTTGGATCCGGTCTCTACCGCAAAAATCGAGTACTCCTTATTGGAACTCAAAGAGCAATACACCATTGTGCTGGTACCGCACAATGTTCAGCAGGCAGCCCGCGTGGCCGATTATGCAGCCTTCTTTTTACAGGGACGGCTGGTAGAATATGGTATAGGAAAACAATTGTTTGTTTCGCCAAAGGTCAAAGAAACCGAAGATTATGTCACCGGCCGATTTGGTTGAAGCAAAAATCT
>DLXG01000325.1 GCA_003448875.1 Anaerolineaceae bacterium | reverse complement strand
TTTGGGGTTGAGGCGGGCTGAACAGGCCCACCGCCTGATTGAAAGAAAAGTGGGTGAACGGGTTGAAAAGGGGGATATTCTGGCTCAAACTGGCGGTCTGCTTCCCAAGGTCATTCGCGCGCCGCTTGACTCGACCATTGTTGCCATTCAGCGGGGTCAGATTCTGCTCGAAAAAGCAGGGGAACACTTTGAGCTCAAAGCCGGCCTGAACGGCGTGGTGAGCGAAGTGCTGGCAGAACGGGGAGTAGTCGTCGAAACACACGGCGCGCTCATTCAAGGTGTTTGGGGGAATGGTCAAATCAACGGCGGTATGTTACAGTTTGCTGTTTCTCAGCCGGATGAAGAGATTCATCGAGCCAACATGGACATGAGTTTACGCGGTTCAATCGTCGTTGGCGGTTATATCAATAAGGCAGATGCGCTGGATGCTGCCGAAGAACTGCCCTTGCGAGGACTCGTTGTTGGAAGTATTTCGGCAGCCTTAATCAGCGCCGCCCAAAAATGCACCGTTCCAATTATGGTTACTGAAGGTTTTGGGCAAATTCCCATGAACCGGGCCGCCTTTCGTCTGTTGAAAACTCACGAGAAACGAGAGGCTTCCATCAACAGCAGTTGGAATCCGGAGTATGGGGAAAGACCTGAAATTGTCGTTTCACTGCCTTCACAGGGCCAGACCCCGATGGATGTGGTGGAATTTACCGTTGGGCAAACGGTACGCATTCTCAGCGCGCCGTATGCGGGGGAGGTTGGCACTCTAACCGCTATCCGGCCGGGACGGGTCACCTTGCCGGGAGGTTTACGGACTCAGGTTGCTGAGATTCGTCTGGAAAATAACCAGCAGATTTCGTTACCACTTACAAACTTGGATGTGCTAGAATAACCACTAGGAGAAGCACCCATGAACATAGACAATAATAATCCTGAAGAAAACCCCTTTGAAGAATTCAAACCCGATTTTGCAGAAGAACCGCCGCTGGAGGAAGAAGAAGGTCAACCCAAAAGCAACAGAACATTCTGGCTGGTGGTTGGTGTGATTGCCAGCGTGTTCGTGCTGGCAGTGGTTGTGATCATCATCTTTGTGATTGCCAACCGTAACCGCGCCGGTGAGTACACCCAGCAGGCAGCTCAAATCAACGCCCAAAATACGGCAATTGCCCAGCAGGCTACCGATATCTTTGTGCAGGAAATCCGCCGGATGACCGAAAAAGCAGTCATGCCACCCACCTGGACGCCCACAGTGGTTGTAGTGATTGCCACAAGCACTCCCCAGCCAACGGTTACCAGCGGAATTCAGGCAGAAGGTGACTCAGCCGCACGCACGGCCACCGTGGCTGCCTTCCTGACGGCTGTGGCACAGGGCAGTCCCACCGTTCCGCCCACGCCGGGGCCGGGTACTCTCGTCCCCACCTCGACAGCCTTACCGAACACCGGTTTCATGGATGAAGTCGGGCTGCCCGGCATGTTTGGGGTTGCACTTGCCCTGATTCTGGTCGTGTTGATTGTGCGGCGGTTACGCCTCTCGACCAGCAGTTAATTTCCATTCCTTAACTTCTTCGTCAGGTTACCGGCTGTCAAGCGACACGCGGGTGCGCTTACTCCTCGAAAAATGACAATCCCCGGTGTTTTACCGGGGATTGCTGTTATTTTTTGAGGTGGAAAACCAGCCACTCAGGCAACGCTGGCAGCCACTTCTTCTCCATATTTCAAGAGTTCTTTGACCATCTCCATTGAACGCCCTTCAGCATACACTCTCAATACGGGTTCTGTGCCGGAAGGGCGAATCAGCAGCCACGAATCATCGGATAAAATGTACTTCACCCCATCCCGGGTGCTGATTTCAACGATTGCTTCCCCGCCAATTTGAGCAGGGGCTTCATTTTGTAAGCGGGCGGTCATTTTATCTTTCGCAACCGGGTGTTTCAGTCGCAAATCCCGCCGCTCATAATAAGCCGGCCCAACCTCTGCCAGCAAATCATCCACCAGATCAACCAGACTGCCGCCCGAATCGGCTACCATCTCCACGATGAGCAATCCCATTAAGATGCCGTCTCCCTCAGGAATATGCCCCTTAAAGGAAATCCCACCCGATTCCTCTCCGCCAATCAACACGTCTTCTTTGAGCATGTAATCGGCAATGTGATTGAAGCCAACCGGGGTTTCGTGCAGCGTCAGGTCATATTGACGGGCGAGCCGGTCAATCATGCGCGTGGTTGAAACCGTGCACACCACCGAGCCTCGCCAGCCGCGCTTCTTGACCAGATAGCGCAAAGCAAGAGCCATAATTTTATGCGGGTCAACAAAATTGCCGCGCTCGTCCATTGCCCCAATGCGGTCTGCATCACCATCTGTGGCCAGACCAAAACTGCCAGCGCCGGTAGAAATTGCTCCGGCCAGCGCGCCAAGGTAGCGGCCAATCGGCTCCGGATGAACACCGCCAAAACCGGGGTTCATTTCACCGCGAATCTCAAAAACCTCACAGCCCGTTCCCTGCAAAATTGAACGGATGACACCGCGCCCCGAACCATACATTGAGTCCACCACAATTCGCTGCGGGTTTTCCGCGATCAGATCAAAATCAATCAAGCGGCGCAGGTGGTCGGCATACGCTGGAATGGGGTTGAAACGCTGGATGAGTTTCAACTGGCGGGCCTGCTCGAATTCCATCAAGTTCGGGCCGCGTGCCTGAGCTTCGTTGTCGTTGAGGTAAACTTCCACCTTTCTGCACTGCTCAGGGGAGGCTGAACCGCCAAAGGCCGCCTTGAGTTTGACCCCATTGTAACGCGGAGCATTATGTGAGGCGGTAATCATAATTCCGCCAATTGCATTCAAATGCCTTACCGCGTAGGAAATTGCCGGTGTAGGTGCATCGGCCTGGGCCAGATACACGGTAAAGCCGTTGGCAGCCAGCACGCGCGAGGCTTCAGCCGCGTAGCGGTCTGACAGAAAGCGGGTATCAAAACCCACTACCATGACCCGCGGATCGGGGCTCAGGCCATTGCCTGCCCCATTCAGCCAGCCCTCGGTCGCTACCGCATCGGCAATCGCCTGTGTGACCAGCCGCAAATTGTTGAATGTAAAGGTGTCCGAGATAACCGCACGCCATCCATCCGTGCCAAAGTGAATTGTCATACCAATCTCCTAATCTCAAAATTATCAGGGTTGCTGACCCTGCATTTTACCTGTTTTTTCTTTTTTACCAGGCGGGTGCCGGCGTTGCTGTTGACAGCAAGGTTTGCAGCATCCATCCAATCAATCCGGTATCGGTGCGTACCTGAACCCAAACACTGTTTCCTTCGCCCCTCACCGGTTCGGAAATTACCTGCACAAGACTGCCATTGAGCAAGGAAGTTACTGCTTTACCGCCCGGTTCCTCGCGTACCATAGCACCATCACTCATTGGGGCAAAGACGCGCGCCCACACCGGCGTGGGTTGGGGAGTTACTGTAACGGTAGGGGTGAATGTCGGCTGAATCGTTGCTGTGGGAGTCTGGGTGGGCGGCAGAGGGGAAGGGGTTGGTGATTGGGTTGCGGAAGGCTGTGGGGACAAGACTGTTGTCAGCGTGGGTGTGGGCGTAGCGGTCGGCAGGGTGGCCACCACAATCGGCTGAGTTGTCATCAAGCCGGTAATGAGGACAGCCGCTATCACACTGATGAGGATAATGGACGAACCCAGCGTATACCCAAATACATTTGCCGGTTTCAAGCCCATGATGAACAAAACAATAGAACCCACCAGCGCTGACCAGGCCAGATGAACCACAAACACCATCAAACCGTCCACCCACGAACCGGGCAGTCCATAACTCAATGAAAAACCCGCCACTCCCAGAGGAAGCAGTAATTCATACGCTATCGCTACACTGGCAACCAATGGCTTCTGGCGAGGGGAACGCACCAGCATGTAATTAGCCAGCCCTACTCCAATTGCCAGAACCACAAAGTTCGGTATAGAAAACAGAGAAAAGTTTACCGGCAGTGTGAGCGTACTACCCGGCAGGATTGCTCTGCCAATCCCGCCAGCCAGCAGGCTCAACCCGAAAATCAGCAAGCAGGCGATCAGCAGGCTGCCCAACGCTTTCAGGAAAAACCTGCCTGACCCTACCACTACCGCCAGTGAAAGGCCCAAAACCGGCCCAAGAAAAGGTGCAACCAGCACAGCCAGCAAATAAAAAGCCGGCGAGTCGAGTAAAATAGCAACGCCCAGTATCAAGCCGGCTAAAAACGTAAATAGGAAAAACTCGTATCCGGGGGTTACCTGATGAGCCAGTTGCTCCAAAAAAGCTGCCCGCTCATCCCCTCCGGCAGGTAATAGCGAACGCCGTACTCGCCGCCTGCGGGCTGGTGGCAGGTGGTTTTCGTCTTCAGGGAGCAAAGGTTCACTGCTCGGAATACTCATTGGCGTAAGGTAGCAATCAGTCGCAAGGGTTTTTCCAGCAATTCCAGCGCGCTCAAGATATCCGGAACGACAATATCGGCTGCCTGCAAAGCAGCCGTAGAAACACCTTCACGGGAAAACACACAAATACCCAACGCCGCTTCTGCGAGCATACCAGCATCATTGGCACCCTGTCCAATCGCAATCACCTGACTGGCACCCAGTGAACGGACAAATTCAGCCTTTTGCTCGGCCTGATTACCGGGTTTCAGGCGGTGGGCAGTCAGGTTCAACTGCTGATCAATTAAATTCTGCTTGCCGTGTGTATCGGCTGTAATTAAGTGTATTGTCAGACGATCCTTCAAAACTGCAAGGCTGCGTCCCACCCCGTCTATTAGCCTGCCATCTAAAGCCAGAGTTCCATTGACATCACAGACCAGATGGTTGAGCCTTAATTCTCCACGCCCGGGAATATTAATCTCAATCATAAGACAATTATAATACAGACTTAAAAATCCATTTCCGGGTAAAATTATCCCATGTTTTCTCTCCCGTCTTCTCGAATGAAGTTAATCTCCGTATGGTTATTGATTATTGTTCTTGTTGGGGCCTGTACGGTTAATCCGCCTGCCGCTCAAACACCTCAACCGCCCACCCTCTCAAATGGAGAAAATCAGTCCCCTGCGGTTGAACCCTCGCCCACCATCCCATTGCCCGGTCTGGTTTGGCTGGTTGTTCCCGCTGGTGGAGAAGCCACCGCCCAAACGATTCAAGCGTGGCTGGAGCAAAAAACCTCTGCCAGCAATCTCATCCTTGAGGTTCGCTCAACGGCTGATCTGAACAACCCGCCGGAAAACCTGCAACTGGTGATCTTTTCCACCGCCGATCCGCAAAGTGCAGAATTAAGTGCGCGCTTACCCGGCCTTCCAATGATTATCCTGAACGACGAGACAACTCCCGCCTCGCGGTATATCAGTGTAATCCGTCCTTCACGCGCTCAGCAGGCATTTATCGCCGGTTTTATTGCCACACTGGTGGCTTCTGATTTTCGCTCCGGCGCCTTGATCAATCAGGATGACCCGTTTGCCAGTCAACTGGAAGATAGTTTCAAGAACGGCGGACGTTATCTGTGCGGGCGTTGTGCTCCGGTGTATGCTCCAATCGTGCTTTTCCCGCAAACGGCCACCTTTTCTCCCTCTACTGACCCACAAAACTGGATTGCCGCCTTTGACGCGCTTCACCAAAACCGTTTGGAAACCGTTTATCTTTCCGACCCTGCCTTAATCCAGCCGGCCTTACTCGACCAGATCACCCGCCAGACTGTTGCCATTCTCTCCGTAATGCCGGCGCCGGAGGAATATCGCAATCAATGGATTGCCACCCTGCAGCCGGATTGGTTAACCCCCTTAGAAAATGCCTGGCAAAACTGGCAAAATGGCTCGGAGGGTGCGGTGTGGGAGACAGGTACTCTGATCACCAACATCAACTCAGAGCGCCTGACAGAGGGAAAACTGGAACTGACGAAGAAGACCCTGCGGGAATTGGAACAGGGCTGGATTTACCCCCTCAGTGTTCCCTGAGACTCAACTCGATTGTTCCGAACTGCCCATAAACGGCTCGGCAGTTTCCGAACCGGGAGCATTGATTCCTTCACGGCGAATAACTTTCCAGAAAGTCAATGCCAGTATTTTGAGATCCAGCCACACAGACCAGTGATCCACGTACCACACATCCAAACGGAACTTTTCTTCCCAACTCAGCGCATTGCGTCCATTGATTTGGGCCCAACCGGTTATGCCGGGTAAAACTTCATGGCGACGGGCCTGTTCGGGCGTGTAACGCGGCAGATACTCCACCAGCAAGGGACGCGGCCCAACCAGGCTCATCTCACCGCGCAGGACGTTGAACAATTCTGGTAATTCATCGAGACTGGTGGAGCG
>DLXG01000209.1 GCA_003448875.1 Anaerolineaceae bacterium | reverse complement strand
GACCTTTACAGTTACCCCTGCCGTTCTCATCCCGCGCCCTGAAACTGAAATACTGGTTGAAAAGGCTCTGCTCTGGTTGAGGGAAAACCCGCAGCGCCGTTTTGCGGCGGATGTTGGCAGCGGTTCGGGGTGTATCGCTGCTGCGCTGACATACCACATCGCGGACTTAAGATGTGTCACAGTGGATCGCTCGTGGGAAGCGCTGCAGGTTGCCCGCTGTAATTTTGAGAAACTGGGCGTATCGCAGCGGGTGCTTCCGATGATGGGCAACTTACTGGATGCAGTGGGTGGTGTTTTCGATCTGGTATGTGCCAATCTGCCTTATATACCCTCCAATGAGTTGGAGCATCTGCCAGTCAGCCGCTTTGAGCCGCGCCTTGCTTTGGACGGTGGTGAAAAAGGGCTGGAACAGATTGCTGCCTTGCTCGGCGGCTCGACAAGGTGGCTGGCTCCAGGCGGTTTGATCCTGCTGGAAATTGAGGCACGGCAGGCAGAACAGGTTGCTCAACTGGCTTACCACAGTTTGCCGGCTGCTAAAATCGAAGTAATCCGGGATTTACAAGGATTACCGCGGGTAGTGTGGGTGGAACGAGGCCAATAAAACCTGATTGGGTTATTGCGCGGGCGGGTGTTTTTTAAGCATCGGTTTCATGCTACAATAAATGCATGAGCTCCGAGCATTCAACCCCGCCATCGCCATCCTTTCGAAAACACCAGAAGCAAGTGATCTGGCAGATTTTGGTGCCGGTGATTGCGGCGGCAGTGGTTTTTCTTGCTCTGGGGTTATTAATGGTGCTGACCCCTTCCCTGTCAACATCCCGCACCGGACATTGGGCGGCAATTTCCTTGATCTGGCTGATCAGCCCGCTGATAATTCTCGCGCTTTTGTTTCTGTTATTGAATATCGGGCTGATTTACCTGATGAATAAACTCCTGCGGGTGCTGCCACCCTACCTGAGGGTTGGGCAGGTGTACTCCCAAGTCATGGTGCTGCGGGTAAAAGCCTTATGTGATCGGCTGGCCCGGCCTTTCATTCGCTGGGGCGGCTGGACAGCAGGCTTCCAAACGCTTCGATCAAAAATCGTTCACCGTTGAGATTCAGTCTTAATCTCATTTCATTCCACGAGGATTTCTAAATGGAAAATTGGAAAACAAAAACGATTGTGATTGGGGGCTTAATTGGGGCAGCAGCCGGTATTATTGCCGCTCTGCTCCTCATCCAGCGGGCAGAAGAAACTCAGCAGATGCCGCGCTTGACCGCCGGCGATGGGGTCAAGGTTGGTGTGGGTGTGCTGGGGCTGCTCCGACTGATTTCCGACATTGCCGGTTCAAAAAAGTAACTGAATAACAATCGCGCCGGGCGGGGGTCTATTGGAAAGCGCTCCTTTTATCCGCTATTTGATTGCCGGTAAGTTGAGGCGGGAGTTTATTCTGCCTTACAATCACAAGCCCGCGTTGGATATTCCGGGTGGCAGTCTGATCTATACTGCCGTGGGGGTCAGGTTATGGGATCAGGGAATTGGTTTGATTGGGCGGGTCGGTGAAGATTATCCCCATGAATGGCTCGATCAATTTGCGGCACGTGGTTTCGACTGCCGGGGCATTAAAGTTCTGCCAACCGCGCTTGAAGCGAGGTACTTTGCGGCCTATCCAAATGGGGATGAAAAAGTTTCCGATGCTCCGCTGGCCCACTTTTCCCGGCTGGGTTTGCCTTTTCCAAAGGCATTGCTGGGTTATTCTATCCCTGCCACCCAAATTGACAGCCGGGTGCAGCCAACCGATTGGACTATTCGTGCTGGCGACTTTCCTCCAGACTATCTGGATGCTACTGCCGCTCATATAGCCCCGATTGATTACCTTACGCAAGCCTTGCTGCCTTCCCTTTTCCGCCGGGGGCAAATCACTACTCTCACCATGGATCCTTCTGAGGGGAGTATGAATCCGACGTTTCGTGATGACTTACCAGCGATGTTGCGGGGGGTTAGCGCCATAATTTGTTCGGAGAAAAAGATTCGCCGTTTATACGAGGGCTTGACCGATGACTTGTGGGAAATGGCTGAGCGGCTGAGTTCATTTGATTGTGAAATTGTGGTAATCAAGAGAGGCAGTCAGGGACAGTGGATTTATTCACGGGCTAGTCGTCAACGCTGGATGGTGCCGGCTTATCCTGCCCGGGTGGTAGACCCAACCGGTGCAGGGGATGCTTTTTGCGGGGGTTTTCTGGCGGGGTTACGCCAGACGTATGATCCCTTAGAGGCAACGTTATGGGGTAATATTTCGGCTTCGATTGTTGTAGAAGGCAGCGGTCCTTTTTACGCGCTGGATGTGCTGCCTGGCCTGCCCAAACTGCGACTGGATAAATTACGCGAAATGGTGAGTAAAGCCTGATGATTCCTCTGCCGGCTGAATTGCTGGATTATATTGTGGCGCAAACTGCCCGTATTCAACAGATTCCGGCACCAACTTTTTATGAAAGCCGGCGGGCAGCCTATATGCGCGATGAATTACTGCGCATCGGGCTGGATGAGGTTTCTATGGATGAGCAGGGCAATGTGTTTGCGCGCTGGAAGGGTGGAGATGCTTTGCCGCTCATCCTATCAGCCCACCTCGATTCAGTGCACCCATCCGATTTACCTTTACCATTGGAAGTCACAACCGCAAAAATTAGCGGTCCCGGTGCGGCGGATAATGCGCTGGGTCTGGCAGCCCTGTTGACGATTGGCCGATGTCTGGTTCAACACGGCCAACGGTTTGAAGGGGATATCTGGCTCGTGGCGGATGTGTGTGAAGAAGGTCTTGGCAATCTGGCCGGAATGAGAACAGTAGTGGATCGGTTTGGTGAAGATGTGCAGGCTTATATCGTTTTGGAAGGTCTTGGTTTAGGACAGGTTTGCCATCGCGGTCTGGGGGTTGCCCGTTATCGCATCACTGCTCAGTGTCAGGGCGGGCATGCGTGGGTTAATCAGGGCGAACCCTCGGCCATTCACGAACTGGCGGCTGTGATTCACACCATGGCCGAAATAATTTTGCCGCAAAAACCGCGTTCCAGCCTGAATGTGGGCATCGTGCAGGGTGGAACCTCGATCAATACGATTGCTGCAAGCGCATTTTGTGAAGTGGACTTGCGCTCTGAGGATCAAAACGGCTTGAATCGGCTCATTCAGCGGGTTAAGAGAATTGTTTTAAGCCGGGAGCGTAAAGGGGTGCATTTTGAGATGGAATTGATCGGTGTCCGACCAGCAGGAAGTATCCGGCCTTCTCATCCGTTGGTGAAACTGACATTGGAGTGTCTGGCAGAGTTGCACGTGCCGGCGGTGCTGGAAATTGGCTCGACCGATGCCAATATTCCCCTCAGCCGGGGAATCCCGGCAGTTTGTTTAGGTTTGACGCGCGGAGGCGCTCCCCACACCCCTGCTGAGTATCTCGAAATTCCGCCCATCCGCTTAGGGCTTCAGCAGGTATTGATGGTCATTGAGCGCATCTGGCAAAAAAACGGCAGTGGGCGGGGCTAAACAAGAAAATTGATCTCGTACACCCGAATAGGTTCGCGTTTACCTTTGGCCTGAATGGCTTCTACGGGCTGGTAAACCGCGTAACCATCCAGACGATTAATTACTTCCTGAGTTACCAGTATCTGGTCAGGGCGGGCGTTTTCCTGAATTCGTTTAGCGGTGTTGATGCAATCCCCTATGGCGGTATATTCAAGCCGTTTCTCGCTGCCAATTAAGCCGAGCACGGCTTCTCCAGTGTGAATTCCAATGCCAAAAGAGAGCCGTTGCGCAGGTGGTAATTGTTGGTGAAGGGATTTTAAGGAATCCCGGATGTGTAAGGCCGCCCGAACAGCGCGCAGGGCGTGGTCGGGTTGGCGTACGGGGGCATTGAACCATGCCATCACCGCATCGCCGAGGAACTTGTCTATGGTTCCCTCTTCCTGCAATATGGCCTCGGCTGCTGCGGCCAGGTGACGATTGAGGATGGAAACCAGCTCTTCCGGAGATAATGTTTCACTGATGCCGGTAAAGCCGCGAATATCAGCGAATAATACGGTAATTTCCTTGCGCTGCCCGCCCAGAATAAGACTGTCCGGGTTTAATTGACGAATGACGGCAGGTGAAACCATTTTCTCGAATAGCCGCCGCTGGGCTTCCAGTAATTTCTTCTCGGTCAAATCGTCCAGCACCAGTGCCACCCCCTGGGTTTGCTGCTGCCCATCTTTTACGGGGGTGATGCTGAGGCGCAGGTCAATCCGCCCGCGTCCCGCAATAGCCGGCGAAATTTCCAGACCCAAAACCGGCTGTTCCGATTGCAGCACTTGTTCCAGCTCAGGTAACAGGGCGGGGGATAAGGATGAGAGAATTACCTGTAGCCTTTGACTGCCAAGCTCCGCCGCCTTCTGGTTAAGGATCTGCTCGGCTGCGCGGTTGCAGAGCAAGATATTCCCATGAATGTCGGCTGTGATGACGCCGCTGGCGATGGAGGCGAAAACCTTGTCCATCAAACTTTTCAGTTCGGTTACTTCGGCAAGGCTGCGCTGTACCGATGCGAACAGACGCGCGTTTTCAATGGCAACCGCTGCCTGGTTGGCAAAGGCTGCCAGCAAATCTAACTGTTTGGAAGTAAACAAACCGCTACGGATACGGTTATCCACATAGATAACCCCAGTGACTTCGCTTTTAACCCTCAAGGGCACGCACATGATGGAGCGCAGGTTGTGGGCAATCACCGAGTCCTGTTTGCCGAAGCGGGGGTCTTCCTGTGCATTGGTGGTCAAAACAGGCAAACCCTCGCTGGCAACCCGGTCAACCACTGTGAAACTGATCTGAAGTTCGGTCGTGTTCAGGGATTCCTGCACCCAATTGCGGGCAATGCGGGTGATCAGATTGCCGCTTTCATCTTTGAGCATTAAAAAGCCGCGCTCCGCGCCGGTAAGCCGAATGATGGTGTCCATCACAATTTGCAGAACGGTGTTCAATTCCAGAGAAGTGTTGATCACCTGTCCCATGCCGGCCAGGGCTGTCAGGCTGCGGCGTTCTTCTTCCAATTCCTCAAATTGCGTGGTAATTTTCTTTACCAGCGCATTTATCCCGAAGACCGCTTCAAAAAATGATGGGGGCAGCGCAGCGGGGCGATTAGCCTGCAGATAATTGTAAATGGAGTAGCAGGCTGATCGTAACTTTTCCAGGTTGGCTGCCAGTTGATCGCCCCGCATGGTGGACTTAATCTCGCTCAATTTTTACTTCCTGAGGGGGAATCTAGGCATTACTTTCGAGAGGTTTTCCTCCCAGTTTGGCCAGAATCATTTTACCCCGATTTTGAAACGCCAGTTTCCAGATCAGGCGGGCAGATTGTTGAGCAGCGACGGCATCAGCTGGATATGGACTGTAAGCGTCTTTCTGGTATTCCTGTAAAAGCCGCAGTGCGGCCTCTTTCACTTCCGGCAGGCTGGTGATCAGGGTTTGGATTTGTTCAGCGGGTGTTTGGGTAGGGCTGATGGGAATTTTCAACAACCGGCACAGCCAATGGATGCGATAAAAAGAGCGTTTTATGGGGGTCAATTGAGAGTAATACGACCATTGTTGCAGCCAGCGGGGGATGTGCCAGCCGCGGTTACGCAGGCTGGTTTCCAAAAAGGCCGGAAAACTCTGCTGAGGAAACCAACGGCGACGGCGTCCATTGGCTGCCACCAGAAAGATCACAATTCCAGCAATGACCAGCCCCAAGATGATCAAGGTGGCGCTGACCAGTGGTGTGGTTTGCAAATTTACCGCTTCGGAGGCTTGATTTTCATCGAAACGAGTAGCCTCTTCGAAATCATCCAGCAGTTGCGGCTGATTGGGGTTGGGCTGAGGCAGGGGAGTGCGGTCTTCGGTGGTGGAACCGCTGGGTCGTTCAATGGCGGCTTGAAGGGCGGTTGGCTCAAATTCGACCCAGCCGATACCGGGAAAGAATACTTCCGGCCAGGCATGGCGATCCAAATCGCGTACCCAATACAGGTCTTCCTCTTCATCCAGAAATCCTTGCGCGTAGCCGATTACCCAGCGGGCTGGAACGCCGAGCGAACGGAGCATGAGCACCTGAGCTGCGGCGTAATAATTGCAAAAGGCTTGTTTGTGCTCGAATAATACCCATTCCACCGGGTCTCTGCCGGTAGGAGGATCGGGGATAGTTGCAGAGTAGGCGATATTCTCTCTCAGCCAAAGCGTGATTGCAGCGGCTTTATCATACGGTGTTTCCAACCCTGCGGTGATCTCGGCAGCCAGATCACGGATGCTCTGCGGCATATTGGCTGGCAATTGCAGGTAGCGATCCGTCACCCATTGAGGATATTCCTCACCGGCTTCGCGCATCGCAGCAATGGTGGGTGAAGCAATTGATGAAGTCACCTGATAGGTAGCGCCGGGTGGAATATCAGGGTCTGCCAGCACAGTGATCACATCTTCAATTTTGCCGGGTTCTGTGCCGTCATAAATGATTTGCACATTGCGGTTGAGGGCAACCGGCAAACCCGGTACGTAAACCATACTCAGATTACGAACGGGGCGGAAGTCAAAGCGGACATTGAAACGGCGGCTGTATTGCGGATAATCCAGCGGGGGTGCGCCAACCCGCAGGGGCTGCTG
>DLXG01000126.1 GCA_003448875.1 Anaerolineaceae bacterium | reverse complement strand
AGTTAAGCTGACACCGGAGAGGGCTTTTACGCCACCAAAGGATTTGTAAATATTGGTAAGTCGCAGTAAAGGTATATTGTCCATGCAAGGGTCTCCGTCCCGAACCATCAAATTATTTTAGAAGTCGAAATTATCCACGTTGTTGGCATCAATGACGAGGGGTGGACCAAGCAGAAGAGTCTTGGTATCCGCAAAGTACTTAACAGGGTCAGAAAGGCCAGGCACGATGTTTTCTTCCTGGAATGGTTTGCCTTCAAGCAATTGAATACCTGCCCAAACGTTCAGGTAACCCAATGCTCTTGGATTCCAGAGGATAGATTCTTTCATCACACCACTCTTGATGAATGGCCGTACCGTGTTGGGCGAACCGTAGCCGATCACGGCTACCTGTCCGATTTTTCCTGCATTTTCGACTGCTTTAGCCACGCCGGGAACGGTGGTCGAAGCCACAGCGATCAATCCCTTAATGTCAGGATAGCGGGTCATCAGTTCCTCTGCCTGCCTGAGGGCATCCTCAGAAGAACCGCCCTGGGTGTAGCGGATATCCACAATTTCGATGTTGGGATATTTGGTTGCAACGGCTTCTTTCATAAACTCGATCCACGTGTTCAGGTTGGTAGCCGTGGATTCGCCGGAGATGATCCCGATTTGTCCTGCCTCGCCAATTTGCATTGCCAGGCGGTCAATCAGGGTGTAGCCCAGATCTTTATCCAGAGCCTGAGCAACATACACCCGCCGGACGCTGTTGGGGCTGTCAGAGTCGGACGTGTAGACCACAATGCCGGCCTGTTCAGCCCGTTCCATGACCGGATTCAGGGATGCAGAATCCAGCACCGAAATGGAGATTGCATCCACCCGCTGCTGGATGAGATTTTCCATCAAACGCACCTGCTCGGCCGCATTTGCAGTGGGGGAGCCAACATTCAGGTAAGTAACCCCAAACGCTTTGGCAGCGTCATTGCCGCCTTCTTCCATGGCAGTGAAGTAAGGGATGCCGATCAGCTGGGGAATGAAGGCGATCTTCCAATCCTTCGAGGCTTTACCTTCCTGTGGCTGTTCACCGCTTGCCTGTGTGGGTGGCGGCGCCTGCGTCTCCTGAGGCGGTGGTGGGGCACTGGTATTGGTTGGGGCGGCGGTGGGCGTTGTACATCCCAGTACCAAAACGGTAATCAACAGCAGCATCATCCAAACGCGCAGACTTTTCATTTTTTCCTCCTTAGGAACTCACTTTTGATTTTTTTGGTAGGTTATAGAACCTTTCAAGCATTTCACAAATAATTCGGATTTTCTTCTTCCTCCTCCTTTCTGAAAGCCAAGAATTGTTCAACTTCTTCTTGCCGGGGCAGGGATGAAATGGCACCCATTTTGGCGCTGGCCAAAGCCCCGCAGGCGTTCGCAAATCGGATTCTCTCCTCCGGTGTCCAGTGGTTCAGCGTGCCAAATACAAACCCGGCAATGAATGCATCTCCCGCAGCGGTGGTATCTACCACAGGGATTGAATAAGCGGGAAGGTGAATCTGGTGATTTGAATTGCTGAAAACAGCTCCGTGTGCGCCTAAGGTGATCACCACTTCCTCCGGGCCGATTTCTTGGAGTTGGGCTGCTGCCCGGATTGCACTTTCCACGTCGGTTACCTGCAAGCCGCTGATGACTTCTGCTTCCCCCTGATTGACAATCAGATAATCTACCGCTTTCAAAACTTCGCCGCTCAACGCAAAAGCAGGGGCGGGGTTGAGCAAAACCCTTTTATTGGCGGTTTTTGCCAGTTTCAGTACATATGGCAAGACCGGGTGAGGCCGGCCGAAGTGACAGACGACAAGGTCTGCCTTTTCGATTTCTCCCTTAGCCCGGTCAATGTCGGTAGTGGAAATTCGATAGTTCGCCCCCTGCGCCACGACAATCCGGTTTTCCCCCGCTGCGTCGAGGATGATGATGGCGATACTGGTCATGGCCTCGTCATCCCGAACGATGCAAGATGTGTTCAGGTTTTCTTTTTTCAATTCCTGAATGAGGAAGTTTCCAAAGTATTCCTTGCCCACCCGGCCGACAAGGGTCACCTCCAGCCCGAGGCGCGCCATTCCCACGGCCTGATTGGCGCCCTTGCCACCGGGTACGATTAAAAATTCCTCGGCATTGACGGTTTCACCGGCGGCAGGGGCGTGAGGTGTCTTTGCGATGAGGTCAATATTCAAACTACCCACAACAACGACTTTTTTCATGAATAAAAAAAATTGAGTGAGGAATTGGAGTTGACGAATTGCACTGTATCAGATATGATTTTAAGCATCACAACTTATACGGTCAACCGGACAACAGGACAACTTGTATGCTCAACTCATGGGCTTCCCTTCTCAATCAATCCGATCATGTGCCGTTGTATTTTCAGATCAAGAACCTGATTGCCGAGCAAATCCGGCAGGGCAAATTGACCAGCGGTGAATCCTTGCCTTCCGAACACGCCTTGATGCAACTGTTCCATGTCAGTCGCGCCACCATCCGGCAGGCCCTCAATGAGCTGGAAATGGAAGGATTGATTGAACGCCGTCAGGGGGTGGGGACATTCGTGAGAGCCAAAAAAATCGAGCCAGAACTGATCCGCCTGACCAGTTTCAGCGAGGATATGCGCTCACGGGGGCTGACACCCGGTTCCAAAACCCTGGAGGTTGAAAACATCCTGCCCGATGCTCAAATCATGAATTTTCTGGGTTTGTCTGCCAGAGTGCCGCTGTGGTGCGTGCGCCGTTTGCGATTTGCGAACGATGAGCCGATTGGCTTGCAGTATCTTTACATCCCCCCCTGGCTGGAAATTGACCCCGAAGAGTTGATAAACCTGCAATCCTACTACGAGTTGTTGAACCGCAAGGGCATCCAGCTGGCCCACGCCAGCGAGTTGCTGATTGCCCGCACGGCTACAAAGCGGGAAGCGGAACTGCTGAACATTAAACCCGGCCGACCGCTGCTGGTGGCCGACCGGGTGACGTACGACACGCGCAGTGTGTGCGTGGAGTATGTTCAGTTCATCTACCGCGCCGACCGCTA
The DNA here is from genome assembly GCA_003448875.1 of Anaerolineaceae bacterium. Lineage (GTDB taxonomy): Bacteria > Chloroflexota > Anaerolineae > Anaerolineales > Anaerolineaceae > Bellilinea. Next base: position 13,042 of record DLXG01000126.1, on the reverse strand, counting down.
TCAGTACCGCCTGACGCTGGTGGCGTAGGGGGTGTCAATGAAATAAAAAATCCATTCTTTGGCTAACAATGGTAATTCACTTTAGCTCAATCCTTTATTCTTCTACAACCTGCCAATCTTCAGCCGTAAGACCTGCCAAAGATACCAAGTTTTGACAAAAACTCTTAATACTTGCGGCAGACAAGTTCAATAATAAATACCATCCATTGGGAAGTTGCTTACAAGCATATCGGAATGGGTATTTGTCGAAATAAGCAGGCATCTGGGACGCAATCACCGTTTCAAAATCCTCGAATAATTGACTGATGACCAGTGCTGTTTGATAAGCCACATCCCGCCATGTCTTTACTAGAAATGTTTCTCCCAGAATTGTCAACGAAACCGGTCTATTACCAATTGCGTTTGGTGTGATGGTTGGGGTTCCCAACTCCGGCCAAAAGTCAAGAATTTTTTCTATGAGGAATTCGGCTCTTTTTTGGATTGCCTGCTCATCCCATTTGTCTAAATTCTGATTAGAAAAATATTGGCTGTTGAGTTTTAGCCCATGATTAGCCAATCGTTGTCGTTTTTCTTGGAAGGGCGCATTGGATAATTCAGTGTTCCATTCTTGGGTAACCAGGGTTAGATTTCCGATTGTGTCGAGATATTCGTTGTAAATCTGTTCCCACTCTGCTCCAAGATGTTCCTTCCATATTGGACTTAGAGTCTGGGGCATAATATGTTCGACTGTGGGTTTGCCGCTCAGAACCGTATAACCACCGACTGTGATATCCAAAAAGCGATTGATAGTCTCCAAAACAAGGATCAGTTTTTCACGTGCCTGACCTCCTTTTCCATAAAGACGCATGTGGGGTAATTCACGTCTTATCATCGAATCCGATGGGTAATTCTTGGTAGTGAGTGCTCTTTTCAGGGTTTGCGTAAATTGAGCAGGATTGATTTCACGCCATAGCGTTGTAAATGCTTTATTGAGATAATTCGTTGGTTCTCCAACTAGATAACGGCGAACCATGTAGTTTTCCAAAATATCGAGAGCTTCGGAAAATTCCTCTAAACTTATCTTTCTTTCCTCATAAGACTCATACACCATCATTAAGAACGGATAGGCAGTGGAAACTTCCAGAATACTTAACCTTCGTAACTTGTTGCGAATTTTGTCGTTGGGTTCGTTTTCAGGGCGCAACAGCCGATCGTAATAGACCGAAAATTTTTTGAGGGTGATAATCTCGCGGATGAATTCTTCGGTATTTTGAGCCTCTTTCTCCATTCGATCGCGAAATCGTTCATAAACATGCCGTTCGTTGACCAATATCCCGCTCCGCATCGTTAAGTAATGGCGTAAAAAGGCGGTCAACTCACCTAATCGCGATCCCCCGACCGGCCGCTTATCCTGCAACAGATTTTCAATGGGCGCCCAATGGTTTCCAAATATCTCTTCCTGACGTGATTCAGGGAGTTTCATGGCGATATAGTTTCGCACCAGATCTGCCTGTGTAAGGGGTTTGTTCTTTGCGTTGAGACTCTCGAAGATTTCGTAAGGACGTTCTCCCCTATCCAGATTAATGAAAACCACCTGAAGGCTGTTTGCCAGCACAAGGAATAACCGTTCTGGGTCAATCGAACCGCTTCTTAAGCGATTGCCAATTTCCTTTAGGAAAAAGTTGTAACATTCTGGAATTTTTGAGGTGACATTTTCTGGTATCGGTTTTCCCTCTAAAATCGCAAAATAGGCTTGTTGATCCCCATATTTCTTTGTCGGCACGATTTTGAAATACACAATTCCGCTTTCTTGATCATTGATTAACAGACGTCGAATTCTATTGTAAAGAGCCGAGTGACTCTCGCGAATCAAATGCCCCAAGGCACAAAACATCAATGAAATCGTTACCAATCTTTGTTGACCATCCACCAGCTTGAAAGCCGGGATTACTCCATTGCGTGTGCCATCTTCTATTACAACCAATGACCCCATAAAATGTTCGGGTTCTTTATCCTCGCTGTAAGCCTCATAGAGTCCGATCACATCATTGAGTAAAGTCTGCCAGTTTTCTTTTTCCCATGCGTATTCGCGTTGGAAGTAAGGTAGCAGGTAATGGATATCACCGCCGCTCATAAAAACTTTTGAAATTTTCAGGCTATCTGCTTTCATTTTCATGTCTCCTTACATGATTCTAGAACAAGGTGGGTTGTTGGTCTGAGTGAATTTCGCCGAAATAATTTTCCTGTTTGAGGTGATATGACAAAACATCCAGAACATTTGAATACTTTTTCAAATTGACAAATAGCAATCCGATTAATAACCAGCCCTTATTTGCTTGAGGTTCGCTTTCATCATGGTAAATCAAAAATTCCCCTTCGCGACGGATTTTTTCACCGAAGAAATCCGTTTGCATTTTCGCTACAACTCCCCCCGAAACGCCGCCGCTAAAATGGACTGCTCCAGCTGCTCGATGGCGCGCAGGTCGGATTGGATTAATTCTTGCGCTTCGCGCACCGTTTGCTGGATGCCGTCCAGATAGGCGACAATGCGGCGCTGCTCGGCAAGCGAACGTTCCGGGTCGTTTGGGTTGGGCAGGGGAATTTTTTGTGTTAATAGAAATTCTTCTGGTACACGCTGTTGACCGACTGCACCCCGAAAACTCATCTTTGCCGTCTCGCGAAAGACTTTGCGGCGAATAAAATAAAAAATCCATTCGGGTAAGATGTTTGAACGAGGACGAAAAACATGAAACTCGGTTGTGCCAAACCCAATACCGTCAATCAAATTTCTAGCGATCGCCGCTTTGCCGTTTTCCATAGATGGCGTAATTTTTGCCATCAAAACATCATTTTCTTCAAAGTAAGTGTAACCACGTTTTACTTCACCATAAGGGCGGATCTGCAAATCAATAATTGTTCCAGTTCGATCATCTACCGCTTGCATGGGTATAAAGGAAGTTGGATTCTTATCATCTCGTTGAATACGAGGACGTTTAGGATTGATAAGACAGACCTCGGGCATATCTTTCCACTCCCACCCCTCCGGCAAGGGCTGACCAGCCGCGGGGAACACCTCCGCCAGGGCGGATTCCATCAGGCGGTTGACGTCGCGCCACATGGTTTGCACCTGCTCGCGCAGGGCTTTGACCTCGTCCAGCAGCGCCTCCAGCCGCGCCACAATGCGGCGCTGCTCGGCAATTGGGGGACGTGGTAATGACAATTCTGTTAATTTGCTCGGGGCATAACCTGCTTGACCAATCCAGCGATTACAGTGGGCAGCAAAGAAACCTGTTTGCCATAAATAGCGTAAAAAAACCAAAATCCACTGAGGTTCAAGATAATCCCGATCAATTACCCGAATTCGGGTAAGGTGATTTGAAAAGGCACAGGGTAAGTTTGTTCTAACGATTGCAGATTTTCCTACCAGTTCAACACTATTTGTGTTGTTGAACAAAATATCCCCACTTTCAAGCCAAAAATCAGTAGGATTATTGACAAAGCCTTCTGGAATATAAAGACAATTAGACAAATCTATCTCTCCATTAATACCAATATTGAATGGACGGAGATGAAGCAAGCCCTCTGAAACCACGTTTTTTCGCGCACATGAAAAACCGCTCAAGATTCGTACCTTCGGTTCGGAAAGGGTTGCAAAATCCCACCCCGCCGGCAGTTTCCAGCCTTCCATCATTCTTCCTCCCCGTTGCTGACCAGCGCGTGCAGGCGTTCCAGCAGGGCGGCCAGTTCGCGCTGGCGTTCCAGCAAACTGGCGGTGAGTTCGGCCGGGCGGGGCAGGGCCACCCGTTCGCTCTGGTGCGGGTTGCGCGCGCTCAGGTCGTAGCCGCGGGCGCGCAGGTCGCTCAGCCGTTCCACCCAAACCGTGTAGGGCGGCTGGGGGCGCGGCCCCTGCGCCTCGAAGGCGCGGCGGTAGGCCGGGCCGGCCTCGGCCGGGCAGGCCGGCGGCTGTACGTTTTCCCCCTTTTCCAGCGCCTCGCGGTAGGTTTGCCAGTCGCGGTAGGCCTGCCACTGCTGGCGGATCGCATCGGCAAAGGCAAACGGGCGCTCGCGCTGGCCTTGCAGGTAGGCTTTCCATTCCCGCCACAGGGCACGCGCTTCGGCAAAATGCTCATCGGCAATCGGGCTGCCCTTGCTGAATTTTTTCAACCCCTCGGGTAGGGGCAGTTCGTAGTACCACACCTCATCGCGCGCCAGCGGGTTCTTTTCCAGAATGTGATCCACGCGCTGGAAGAACAGCAGGGCGGTTTTGACGTCCGAATAGGGCGAAAAGACCCCCGGCGGCAGACTGACCACCGCAAACAGATGAAAATCCTCCAGCAGGGTTTTCTTGACCTCGGCAAACGCCCCGCCGCGGAAGAGGGTGCCTTCCGGCACGACCATGGCAGCGCGGGCGTTGGGGGTGTTTTTCAACTTCTTCAGCACGTGCTGTAAAAAGAGCAGTTCGGTGGCGTTGTTTTTGACGGTAAAGTTGTTCTGGATGTGGGCGCCTTCCTTGCCGCCGAAGGGCGGGTTGGTGAGGATGATGTCGAATCGCTCGGGAACGCTGGTTTTGACATCTTCCTCCAGCGTGTTGCGGCGGTAGATGTGGGGCGTGGTTACGCCGTGCAGCACCAGATTCATCGTCCCCAGCAGGGCAGCCAGACCCTTCTTTTCCTGCCCGTAAAAGGTGCTTTGCTGGAGGGTTTCTTCCTGTTCAACGGTGCGCACCTGTTGTTCCATGTGCAGGTAAGCCTGCGCCAGAAAACCCGCCGAGCCGCAGGCCGGGTCATAGACCGTCTCGCCGATTTGCGGGTCAATCACCTCGACCATGAAGCGAATCACCGGGCGGGGGGTGTGGAACTCGCCGGCGATCTGGTTTTCCTGTCCCATACGCGCCAGCAGGTCTTCGTAAAAGCGGGTGATGGTGAAAAAGTCATCCTCGCGCTGGAAGTCAATCTGGTTGATGATGTCAATCACCTCTTTGAGGTTGTAATCCGAAGCGCAGACCGGCACATTGCGGACTACGGTTTGATCGCCGACGCTTTCATCCGAAAAGAGTTTGGCAATCGTGTTCGCCAGCGGCGAACCGGAAAGCGAAGCCAACCCGGGCAGCAGCCGCCCGCGCACAAAAGCCACCAGTTCGCCGCGGCTGGAATTCCACTTCTGCAGCGCCTCCGGGCTGGCCCACGCATCCCAGGCCAGATCGCCCTGCAAAACGGGGGTGTAGGATTCGCCCTTGAAGGCGGCTTCCTCAGCCCGTTTCTTTTCTTCCAGATCGAGGAATTTGAGGAACAGCAGCCAGGCGATGTGCTCGGTGTAGGCCATCACCCCGCCGACGTTGTTATCGCGGCGCAGAATATCGCAGGCGCGCCACATCTCATTGCTCAGATTTTCGTTGATCGGTCGGGCGTTTTTGTTCATTCGGAATACAGTCTCCGTTGGAGTTCGTAGATGGTTTGGCGCAGCGCATCGGCGCTGCCAAAGCGTCTGGCAACGCCGTTTAACTCTCCCATCGAGCGGAAGGGCGGCAGGCGAAAGACGCGCGGGTCGGTCAGCTGACGCAGGCCGCCCTCGCCGTATTTTTCCAGCAGCGTTTCAATCACCACACGGCGCTCCGGCGTAAAGGCGGCCAGCCAGCCGGTTTGTGTTTGCAAAAACTGCTGCACGCGCTGGCGGCGGGTGGGGATGGGCTGACGCTGGAAGGCCACATAAGCGAGCACATCCAGCGGGTCGGCATCCTCGGCGTTCAGCACCTCGGCCAGCACGTCGGGGTGGACATTTTCGCGTTCCAGCTGCTGCTGTACCTCGGCCCGGCTGGTTTGATCCTTCCATTTGTCCAGCATGGCCTGCCAGTCGGGAGTGATGGCGATGATGCGCTGGCGGGAGTAGTCGATGTACTGCTCGAGAGTGAGCGGTTCATCCAGACCGGCGACCACAAAAGTGGCCTCCTCGGCGATGGTCACTTCGAGGTTGCGAACCGTAATCACTTTGACTTCGTCCTCGCGGGCGGGTTTTAATTCGATTTCCACCGTAACGGTTTGATGCGCCACTGTTTGTACTTTGATCTGGCGGCGGTTGAGTTTGAGCCCGTAAGCAATCAGGGTCACCTCACCGGCGGGCAGGTGATCGAAACGGAAAGCACCCTGCTCATCGGTCAGGATCGGCCCGCGCTGGTCGTTGGGCGCGGCCATGACCGCCACACTGGCGCCGACGATGACCTCTCCGCTCTCGGCCAGGCGCACCGTGCCGGTCAGGCTGGCGATTTGTTCCTGGCGTGGTACGGGGGCAGCCACAGCCGAAGGCGGGCAGTCCCAGTTTTTATCCAGCAGGCGGGTGGCGTTGGTGTAATCAATGATGCGGAACCAGTACTTGCCGCTGACCGGGTCAATCCGGCTGCCGCGACCGATAATCTGCTTGAACAGGATCGGGGAAGAAAGGGTTTTCATAAAGACGATGTTGCGGCAGGCGGGCACATCCACGCCGGTGGAGAGCAGTTCGGCGGTGACCGCCACTACCGGGAACTTGCGGTCACTATCCTGAAAACTGGCCAGCCAGCGGCGGGCCTGTTCGCCCTCTTCGCTGACGATGGGGACGGCGTAATCTTCGTCATAGCCGAGATCGGCAAATTCGTTGTTCAACAGGCGGGCTACTTCCTGAGCGTGATCCATGTCCACGCAAAAGACCATCGTTTTGTGGGTCGGGCCAAACTCTCGCAGCAGCCCTGCCAGATGACGCACTAAGGTGCGCGTCCGGTCGGGCAGGCGGATTTCCCGCTCGAACTGCGGGGTGAAGTAATCCTCACGCACTTCGGCATCTTCCGGCGCGATGACCTCGGCGCCCTGTTCGAGGACTTCGGTAATGTGCAGACCGTCGCGGTCGATGTTCGTGCGCACGCGGTGGACTTTGTAGGTAGCCAGAAAGCCGTCCTCGATGCCCTGAGCAAGGCTGTAGGTGTAGGCCGGCGGGTGAATACTGCCCTTTTCCGGCTGCTGCGGGTCGAGCGGAATGGCCGGTTCCTCGGAGCAGAAATAAGCGTAGGTATCCACATTTTCATCTTGTTTGGGGGTGGCCGTCATGCCAAGGTGGATGGCGGATTCGAAGTGATCGAGAATTTCTTTCCACGTGCCGAACCCCGAACGGTGTGCCTCGTCAATGATCACGATATCGAAAAAATCGCGGGGAAATTTTTCAAACAATCGTCTTCCCTTTTCATCCTGCGCCCACAGGGTCTGGTAAATGCCGAAGTAGAGATCGTGCTGCAGGCTCGGACGATTGGGATTTTCGATCATGTAACGGGGATCGCCGTGGCTGCCGGCAAAAGGACTGAAGGCATTGTAGGCCTGATTGCGCAGGACTACCCGGTCGGCCAGAAAAAGCACCCGCCCGCTGCGGCCGCGATTTTGAAACAGCCATTCGGACTTGATCAACTTCCAGACAATTTGCATGGCGGTAAAGGTTTTGCCCGTGCCGGTGGCCATGGTCAGCAAAATCCGCTTCTGCCCGCGCATGATCCGCACCAGAACCTCACGAATGGCAACTTCCTGAAAGTAACGGGGCGTGCTCCCGCGTGTGGCTTCGGGAGGGGCATAGGGGTGGAGAATGGGGTTATGGGCGCGGGCGCGCGCCAGCGCAGCATCATAAACCGGGCGCAATTCCCCCGTCCGATGAGTGTCTTGGTCTAACTTCAAGCCGGTATTGAGTTTCCAACGCTCCCACAATTCATCCGGCGAAGGAAACTCCGTAATTTCGCGGGTGGTATTGGTAAAACCGTCCCATTCAATAATTTGATGCCCGTTGGTAGCGTAGGCAAACATCAAATGGTTATCGCGGGCATATTGTTTGGCCTGCTCCAGGCCGAGCGCAGCGGGTTCGGTTTCGGCTTTGGCTTCCACCACCGCAATTGGAAAAGCATCGGTGTAGCGCAGAAGGTAATCCACCCGGCGGGGCTTTTCCCGCTCGACTTTTCCGCCGCGCAGGATGATTCGCCCCGGCGCATATTCCCAGTCCTTGCGGTAATAAAATTCGCGGGTCACCCGGCTTTGTGTCCAGCCGGCCCGGTTGAGTTTGGGGTCAATCAACTGCGCTCGCGTGTCGGATTCGTTGAGAGGCATGCTTACGGTTTTCTGTCCCTGGGTGGGTTTGGATCGTTGCCGTGACTTTCCTTGTCCTGAATTGTGCCGTCTTTTTTATGAATAATCAACTCCGAGCCCTCTTTTTCTGCTTCCTGGCGTCCGCGTTTTTCAGCATCTTGCTTTCGGTTGTGGATAGAGGTGGCCCGTTGGTTGCCTTCTTTTTTCACAGCCCATTGATTGCCTTTAGGAACAACATGCACATTTTTTTTCGCCATCGCTTACCTTGCTTGCAAATCATTAACAAAATCCGCCCGTGCAACGCAATTCTCTTACACCCCATTCTTCGGGATACTTGCGCGGGCGGCAAAAGTTTGCTATGCTCATTTTGCCGCAACGCGCCGCAACCGCGTTGCCTTTCCAGCCTCGCCGAAGCCACCGGCGGGGCTGGATTTTTTTACCTGGAAATAAGTATAGCAAATTACTGGCGAATGTGATGACATTTTGAAGGGTGGAAAATGGCAAAATCCAATCTCTACCAAACCAAAACAACAACAAACATCATACCAGTCATGGAGGTTGGAAATATGCCTTTGCTGTCTTATTGCATTGACGAGTTTTTGGAGTTTAAGCGAGCTCAGCGTCTGAGCCGTTGGACTTTACTGGATTATGAAACCGTCCTGCGGCGATTTAATAGGGAAATTGGTGATTTTGACATAGATCATATTGAACGAAAGACAATTGCCCATTATTTGGCATCACTCGATTTGTCAAAAAAAAGAGTCAAAAACATTTACACAGCTCTTTCTTCTCTCTGGACATGGGCGGTTGAAATGGGATATTGCACAGTTCATATTATTCGCCAGATCAAGCCCCCCAAACCTGAAAAGCGCCCTATTCTCCCTTTCACCCGTGATCAAATTATGAATATGCTTGCATCTACCGATGCCTCAAAGGAATACACTCGTCCGGGAAAACGTGCTTGTCGTAATCGCTTGAAGACCGGTGTGCGAGATAGGGCAATCATTTTATTGCTGTTAGATACCGGGATCAGAGCATCTGAATTATGTGGAATAAAGGTAAAAGACATTAAACCACACGGAATTTATATTCACGGAAAAGGCTCAAAGGATCGCTTGGTGCCGATTTCAGAAACAACCCGCTCTGCGCTGTGCGACTATATAGGAGAACAAAAAGACATTGAGAAATATGTATTCAAAACAGAGCAAGGGAATGTTCTTAGCCGAGACGCACTCAGATTGATTATTCGGCGAATTGGCGACCGGGCTGGTGTAAACGATGCTCATCCTCACCGATTCCGACATACTTTCGCAATAAATTTCTTGAGAAACGGTGGAGACGTTTTTACACTGCAAGCAATTTTAGGGCATGAAACCTTGGATATGGTTCGTAGATACCTGGCAATTGCTCAAACAGATATAAATGGTGTACATCAGCGTGCCTCACCTGTAAAAGTCTGGGGGCTTTAATCCTCATAACCCGGAGGTCAGTGGTTCGAATCCACTCCCCGCTACCTGATCAAAAGGACACCTCCTCAGGTGTCTTTTTTTACCCGAGTGGTTCGAATCCCCAGAAGGGGGCGCTGTCCACTCCCCCTCTTATTGTGTGTGCCACTTATTCAGAATCCGCGAATTACCACCGAATCCGTTTAATCCCTGTTTTTTATAAAGGTAAAAAATAAGAGGTAAAAATTCTTATCCCCTGATAAGCCGCTCCAATGCGGGAGTCGGATGCTCAGCAATCCGGGCAAGCGCTGAAAATTCATCGGCGAGTTGTTTCATCTCATCGCGAGCAGCCAGACTGTGACGCAAGACCAGAGTCCTGAAATGAGTAGTGCGTGCGTACATGGCCAGACTCTCCGCAAGCAACCACGCTGGTAGGCGCTTCCAGAACATTAATCTTGGCGGTGTGATCGCTACACCTAATTTTTCCAAAACATCAAAAGACTCGCGAATTGCTTCCACAGTTAATTTCAAAATATACTTAGATGAACTCAATGGAACTCCATCCCTTTCAGCCCGGTAAATTGCCTGCGCCAAGGGACTGACCCAGGCTACATGCGTCTTTTGCCATGCGTCCATGTTAGAGGTAATTGCAACGGGGAATCCCGCCTGCCTGAAAATCTGCTTAATCTCTTTCAATCGCGCACTTTCGTGGCCATCCAGTTCAGCAAGAGTGGTGGGCTGGAAGAAGGCCGGCGCAAGGGCATATGTCACCACGCCGTTTTCAATTGCCCCGCCCGCTCCGGCAAATCCCATCATCAACCGCTGGCGGCCTACAGCCTCAATCCAGCTTTGATATCCAGTGGCATTATTGACCATGATGAGGATATTGGGCGTTTTTTCATTTTTGCCAACAATTTTTAGCACATCCTCCAATTGATTCTTTCGAACCAGAACGATGATATAGTCATAATTATCAGATGGCGACAAAGTCTCAACCACCTGCACATGAGAGACAATCCGATTTCCCGAAAATGCATGCTGTAAGATAACGCCCTGCGAATATATTTCCTGCAAGCGTCTGCCGCGCGCCAGAAGGCGAACATCAAAGCCAGCCTCATGCAAATAGGCTGAATACAGGCTTCCCAACACTCCCGCACCAAAAACCAAAATTTTTTGAGACATTTATATTCCTCATTTAGAATACTAACACCATTTTCCCCTTCCACATCAGTCTACCAGCGAGGTCAGCACCTGACCGGCTGAAGGGTTTTTTTATCACATAAGGTGTGTTTCCTACCTGGGGGACTCCTTGTTTATGCCATTTACCACTAAATTAAGTGATTAAATTATCTTAGCTGATGAAAATTTGGCTCCATAAGAAGACATTGAGAAATTATGTATACCCATATCTTTATTGTCGACTTTATGGGATAATGGGAGTTGATATGACTTATTAAGATTTTTAGTACATAGCCATATGTCAAGGAAGTTTTGTGATCAATACGAAAAGCATACAGTTTATTCAATGGTCAGCCTATTATTTACTTGTACTAGGTGTAATCTATATCGGTTTAATTCTGGGGGGAATAATTTCACGTGACCCTCAGACCGGTTTCATCCGAGACGGGGTAAGAATATTTATGGAAATTGTAACCATCCTATCTGCATTCGGGTTTCTGTTCTTCGCCCTATCCATAAAAAATCTATCAACGTCTGTAAACAATTTCCTAGCCGAAATCAGTGTAATTTTTATGACACTTCTTGTTTCCCTGACTAGTATCGTTCATTTTGTCAGTATTACAGTAACCACTCAGATAGTAAATCATGCTGCTCTTTTATCACCCGTATTTTCATTAAGTTGGCCTTCCCTGCTTCTATCAATTGATATCCTTGCCTGGCATATCTTTTTTGGGTTGGCATTTATTTTTTTAGGCTTTTCACTAACACCAATAAAAGAGCTTTCCCAAACCCGTTTCATAATAGTTTTATCCGGAATAGTAGCATTGCTGGGGTTGATTGCATTGCCGCTGAATGATATGGCACTCCGATTTATTGGAATTTTCGGATATACGGTAATGCCGATCATTTCAATCATCTTTTTATTGAACAAAATTGACAAAATAAAAAACCCTTCAAAACAACTTACCCCATGCTAATTGCACTCTTCAAAGGAGGTATCGTTGGCTACTTCTAGCAAACCAAAACATCGCCTTTTCTCTTTGAAATTTGCTGACCTGTACCCGCTTTACATTCAAAAAGCGGAACGCAAAAACCGCACCCGCGAAGAAGTTGACCAGATCATCTGCTGGCTGACCGGCTATGACTCAGCTGGACTGCAAGAGCAGATCAACAATGGAAATGATCTGGAAACTTTCTTTGCTCAGGCACCTGCCTTTAACCCCCGCAGTTCATTGATCAAAGGTGTGGTATGCGGTGTTCGCGTCGAAGAAATTGAGGATCCCTTGATGCAAAAAATCCGCTATCTGGATAAATTGATTGATGAACTCGCCAAAGGAAAACCCTTGCAGAAAATTCTGAGAGATTGACTTGATAAACTTTGGTCAACTAAGGCTGCCCGACCCTCTTTATAAAATGATTATAATTTAGATAGATTTATTGACTTCATAAAGAATCGGCATATAATTTAATTTGGAAGAAAAAAAGCACGAGATATTTACGCTTGAATGCTCTCTGTTCGTCTGGTAGGATAATGTGGATGCGATGATCCGATAACCTGAACAGGTCGCGAGCCTTCACATTGGGGCGAGATTATCGGGGAGCTAAAGCGATACCGGCCACACAGGCCGGTTTTTTGTTGGATGGTCAACAGGCAGGTTGGGAAATCATCTCAAAAAACTTCCATTTTTCTTGACTTCAATATTCACCAACCAGCGCACAAACATTTAGCACTCATAAGGTTGGTTTTAGCGGCAATAGGTTAATCTTCGTTGATGATCACCTTTTAGCGGTAGGGGTTGAGTATATCCTATCTTCCGATATTTAATGTCGGAAGGGCGGAGCATGGCTGGACAATGTTCTGACAGTGCTTGCTGGGATATCAAAGAGGAATGACCATGAATATTCCATCCGAACTGAACATTTTGTGGTTTATTCAAGCCATAAAGCGCCGGCTTTCGCTGATTGCTGGGCTGCTTTTGCTGGTTATCATTGTTGTCGTGGTGGTGAGTCAAATCACTCCGCCCTCATACCGTTCCTCGACCACCTTGTTGATTATGCCTTCCAGCGAGGATACAGCCAGTCAATTTAATACCCTGCTGGCAGGGGAACGCCTCGCCTTGACATACAGTCAAATCATTACCAGCCGCCCCATTCTCGAAAAGGTAATCAATCAGAATTCGCTGAACCTGTCCATTAGAGATCTGGAGGAAAAAATAACCGTTGAACCCATCCGCGATACTCAATTAATCCGCATCTCGGTAACCGATTCCTCTCCCGTACAGGCCCAAGTGCTGGCGAATTCTATCGCCACATCATTTGTAGAGTATGTTATAAACCTTACCCGTCACTACG